>JANJUH010000068.1 GCA_024710675.1 Lysobacterales bacterium | reverse complement strand
CGCTGCAGCTTCGCGCACTCGATCGCCGTGTGATCGGGGAAACGCACACTGACGCGGGTACCCTGGCCTTGGACGCTGCTGAAGCTCACTGGCCAGCGGAAGCGATCGGACAGGCGCTTGACGATGGTCAGGCCGACGCCGTGGCCGCCGCGACGGCCATGCTGGGCGCGGAAGAATGGCTGGAAGATCTGCTCGAGGTCCTTCTCGCTCATGCCGACGCCGGTGTCCTCGACCACCACCTCGCCCGCGTCCACCGTGACGGTCACCGAGCCCTGGTCGGTGTAGCTGACGGCGTTACGGATCAGGTTGCCGATCAGCACCGCGACCACCTTCGAGGGTGCATGCAGGCAAAAGTGCGCGCGCTCGACCAGCTTCAGGGTGACCGGCTTCTCGCCGACCAAGGCCTCAGCACGCTCCATCTCGTCACGCACGACCGTATTCACGGCGAAATCGTCAGCCGGCAGTGCGTTCTCGCTCTCGCGCGCCATCAGCAGGAAGGCCTCGATCAAGGCTTCCATGTCACGCGCCGAACGCTGGATGCGATCGACGTTGCGGCGACCGTAATCGTCCATCTCCACGTCCGTCGAGAGCACCTCGCTCGCGAGCTTGATCACGGTCAGCGGCGTGCGCAGTTCGTGGCTGGCGTCGCGCGTGAAGTTGCGTTCGCGCTCGACGAATTCCTGCATGCGCCGTCCGAAACTGTAGAGCGCCTCCGACAGCAACAGCGTCTCGCCCTCGATGTCCGGCGGTACGCGCTCGGGCGCCAGGGCGTCGACATCGGGATTTTTCGGGTCCCAGCCGCTGACCTCGTTGGCCAACCAGATCACCGGCGAGATCGCCCGCCGTGACAAACGGTAGGTCAGCCAGGTCGCGAGATAAATGAAGAGCAGCACCAGTGTCAGCGGCACGAGGCCGAAGAACAGGGCGAGCTGGCCGATGTGCGCCTGGTCGATCACCAGATGCAGGCGGCCCTGCGGCGTGTCCGAAACGTAGACCAGCGCCCTGCCCCGCTCCGTGCGCAGCACGTGGTAGCCCATGTCGAGGGCAGCCACCTCGCGCGGGATTGCGGCCGTCTCTTCCGGCGTTCGGGCGAGGTAGCCCTTGAGGTTGTGGGTGTCGGGTGTGGGCTGGCGCGGATTGGCATCGAGCAGCGTCACGTAGTGCTGCATCTCCTCGCGCAGGGCGCGCTTCATCAGCACGTCCTCGAGGATCGCCGCCGCAGCATAGACGCCGAGCACCGTTCCGCAGGAGATTGCCGCCGCCTGCAGGATGAAGGCGATGCCGATCTTCGCGCGCAAACCGCCGTGGTGAGCTTCCTGGGCCATCGCCACTCCTTGCTGCCAAAAGAGAACGGGGCCGTTCGCACGACCCCGTCCCGGACCCGACTATGGTCGCTCGCGCTACGTCAAGCCGCCGCACTCTCCGTGTCGAGATCGGCGAGACGATAGCCGGCGCTGTGGATGGTGTGCAGCAGGGACTTCTGGAAAGGCTTGTCGATGACCTTGCGCAGGTTGTAGAGGTGCGAGCGCAGGGTGTCGCTGTCCGGCAGCATGTCGCCCCACACCTCCCGCTCGATGTCGCGGCGCGACACCACGCGCGGCGACTCGCGCATCAGGATCGTCAGCAACTTGAGCCCGATCGGCGACACCTGCAGGTCCTTGCCGCCACGGGTCAGGCGCAGCGTGGCGGTGTCGAGCACCAGATCACCCACGCGCAGCACTTCCTGGCTGACCTGGCGACGGTCGCGACGGATCAGCGCGCGCACCCGCGCCTCCAGCTCCTTCACCTCGAAGGGCTTGACCAGGTAGTCGTCGGCGCCGGCATCGAGACCGGTCACCTTGTCCTCGAGCGTGTCACGCGCGGTCAGCATCAGCACCGGCGTCGACTTCTTCGCTTCCTGGCGCAGCTTGCGGCAGACATCGAGCCCGTCCATGCCCGGCAGCATCAGGTCGAGCACGACGACGTCGTAGCTGTTGCTGACCGCCAGGTGCAGGCCGGTCACGCCATCGGCCGCGTAATCCACCGAATAACCGCGGCGCTCCAGGAACTCGCCCACGGTCTCCGAAATTCCCCGGTTGTCCTCGACCAGCAACACCAGGCCCGACTGCTCTTCACGCTTGCTCATGACGATCTCCCGGCCCACCGTGGGCGCTTTCACGGATGTGAAGATACGAGAGCAATCATTGTGAAGGCGTGAAGGCGCAGGAGATCATGTCGTGCGGGTTGCGCTGCTGACGTTACCCGTGCCTGTTCTGTTAACGCGGGTTGCACCGCAGGCGCTACCCGCGTGGACCCGCGGCAAACACCCGCGTAGCCCGCCTGCGGCGGTCAACGCGGGCTACGCCAACGCCAAGCCGAACTCAACAAAGGGCAGGAAATCGTCACGATTGATGGTCACGAACTCCGCCCGTGCTCCGATGGCACAGGCTGCAATCAGGGCGTCTGTTCGCGTGCGGCGGACTCGTCCTGACGCGTTGTACAAGCGAGCCGCCAGTTCGGCATCGGCTTCCGACACAGGCCTGACCCGCCCGCCGATCACCGCGTGGGCGAGGCGCCTGTGCTCGTCATCCAGAGGCCCACAGACAAACTCATACCAGACCTGTGCACAGACCGCGGCGACCTCACCCGACTCGATGCGTGCGATGACCGGATGCCCCTCGCGAGCCCAGAGCGGCAGGGCGATCAATGCGTTGGTGTCGAGATGGATCAACGCTCGCCCCGAGCCACATCGGCCTCGTGCCGCTCGCGGCGATTCTCTTCCAGCAGCTCGCTGAGCCGGGTCGCCGACATCGGCGTACCGGACCGGAATCGGGCGATCGCCTCCTGGGGTGTGATCTGGGGCTCGGCCAACTGCGCTGCCGCGCGCACCGCACGTCGAATCACGCCTGCCTGCGAGGTTCCCCACAAGGCTGCGAGCCGGCGCAAGGACTCAACGGTGTCGTCATCGAGGCTGAAGGTGGTACGGTGGCTCATGTCGAGTCAGGCGTGATGGCATGACGTGATGGTATGTCGAAGCGTCGATCAGGACAATGAATGGCCGAGCTTCCCAGAGGCTCGCAGCCAACCGGTAGCGTGGGTTGCGCCGCAGGCGCTACCCGCGTCGACCCGCGGCAAGCATCCGCGTAGCCCGCCTGCGGCGGTCAACACGGGCTACGCCCGGCGTTTTCTGGAAGAATCCGCGACCTCGCCGCACGGATGCGCGCCCATGTCACGCCACCTCGAGGA
>JANJUH010000494.1 GCA_024710675.1 Lysobacterales bacterium | reverse complement strand
ACCTCGATCTCGCCGGGCTGGCCGGTGTGGCCGAGTGCCAACAGGCGACCGTCAGCGAGCGCCAGGGGCCAGGCGCGCTCGACACTGCGCCACAGGGTTTCGCCGTCGGCAAGCCGGCTGGCGCGGGCCTGGCCTTGCGGGTCAGCGGAATAGACGCGCGCGGCCGGGCGATCGACGAGCACGGCTGGTGCCAGTTCGATGGCCTCGGCGCGGCTCCCGATCGAGGCAAGAAGAAGAGGGACGAGGACGATGAGACGCAGGATCGCAAGCATTGCAGGCCCCTCACTCGAAACCGTTGGCGAAGATCAGCGGGGAGACCGGCGGCGGCGGCGGAACCGAACCGAGCAACCAGCTACCTGCGCCCAGCGTGCCCGCCAGCAGCACGCCGCTGGCATCGGCCTCGTACTCGAGTTCCATCACCGGCGCTTCGGGCAGGCTGGTTCCCAGCCGGTACCAGGTACTGAAGCCACTCTCCAGATAGGACACGAAGACGCCACCATCGGCGCCGAGCAACAGCGCACGCGAGGTGATCGGTGCAAAGGCGAGGGTACGCAGGCGTCCGGGCGCGAAACTGGCGAGATTGCCGCTGATGTCGAAGAAGCTGGGTGAGCTGGTGTTGGAATGGAACACCGCCTCGTCGGTGATGGCGAACAGGCGCGAGGACTGGCCCGGGTCGACAGCGACGTCGGCCACGCTGTCCGGCAGGTTGGCAATCTGGGTCAGTGCGCCGCCACCCGAAGTACGCCGGAGCACGTTGGTGCCGGTGCCCACCAGCAGATAGTCGGCATTCCCCGGAAGTCCGTAGACGATCGGACCGCCGACGTTCTGGTTGATGACACGCGCGGCCACCAGGTTCAGCGTGTCGCCGCGATCGAAGGACTCGTAGATGCCATTGGCGCCGCCGATGATGATCCGCGTGGCGCTGGCGGCGTTGGCTGCGATCGGCGTGTAGAACTGCGGCGTCAGGGCCGGCGTGCCGCTCGGTACCGAGCGCATCGGCACGGCACTCGCGGTGACGTTGTTGTTCGCGTCCACCGTCTGCCGCACGAAGCTCTGCAGGTTCTGGGCGCTGATGTAACGGGTGGAGGTGGTGGTGGACGAGCGATCCTCGATCGCCACCTCGCCGCCGTCGCCGGCGATCACCACATCGAAAAGGCGCGTCTGGGCGGACCGCGCGCGGCTGGTGCCATTGTCCTGACTGCCGCCGACCACCCGGCGAGACACCAGATCGTAGGCCACACTGTGGTACTCGGTGACGGCCAGCGTGCCGTTGACGCTGCTCCAATCGCCGTTGGACGAGCGCGGTTGGGTGCGGCGGTAGACGCCGCCATCGTCGGCCTCGAGCAGATCGCCGCCGGCATCGAAGACCAGATCGCGCGAATCGGCATGCGGGGCAGTGCCGCCCGCGGTGTTGTTGTGGGTGATCGAGGTCCAGCGGCTCGCGGCCGGCAGGTCGGCATCGCCGCGGAACAGGCGGCCGGTGAAGTTGCGGGCACCGAGCGCATTGGGCCACTGCTGGCCGCCGGTATCCTCGTTGGCGTGCGGCTGGCGGTCGCCACCGACGTAGACGATGGAACTATCGGTGGGATCGATGGCCAGTGAGAAATGGATGTCGCCCTGCCCGCCCGGATGGATGCCGAAACTGCGGCCATTGGCCTCGGTGACACTGGGCACGCCGAGCGCCGTCCAGCCGCTGGTCCCGTTGGCCGACCACCAGACCTCGGCCAGACGCTCATTCCCGGCGCCGCGGACCACGCCAAGCACCACCGCGCCGTCGCTGGCAACCGCCAAGCGCGCCTGGGCCGCGCCGGGATTGAGCTGGGCGTCCATCGCCGGGCTGGAGACGCGGCTCCACAGTCCGCCGCCGTTGCTGCTGCGGTACACGCCGGCCGCAAGGACGTTGATGACGACGGTGTAGTAGGTGTTCGGACTGCCGGGGCGCACGGCCAGATCGGTGGTGCGACCCGCTGGCAGACCGCTGCCAGTGGCGCCCGAACGCAATAGGAAGCTGCTGCCGCCATTCAACGAGAGCCAGAGGCCATCCGGCGTTGCCGCCAGCAAGCGGGTACCGAAGGAAACCACGCCGGCGATCGGCTGGCTGGACAGGGGCCCGCCGGGATCTAGGATCGTCCAGTTGGCGCCACCATCGGTGCTGCGCAGCATCCCGAGCAGCGCACCGCCGTCCCGGTAGTAGGCGGAACGCTTCGCGGTGCCGGCCACCAGTGTCTGATTCGTGGTATCGGCCGAATCGAAGGCGATCGCGCCCATCGAACCCGAAGGAAGGGCCTGCGTCAGCGGCACCCAGGTCGGACTCGCCGCGCGCGCGTTGTTGGTGCGCCAGATGCCACCGTTGACGCTGGCCGCATACAGGATGTCCGGATTGGTCGGGTGCGGCGCCAGCGCTTCCACCGCGCCGGTCACCGGGCGATCGGGAATGCCCTCGACCTGGCCGTTCAAGGTCGGCTGCGGGCCGCGCAGGCTCCAGATGCCGCCCACGGTCTGTTGCGCGGCGGCGGCTGGCGCGAAGGCGCAGCCGAGCAGCGCCAGGCACGCGGCAAGAAGGCGCGCAGTGGTGCGCGAAGGTCCTGTTCCTTGCATCGAGAGGATTCCGAAGTCACCGTGTCAATGGCTCTATTCGGAATCTGGGTCAGGCGACGGACATCGGCTTTGCCCGATGCCATCGAGCGACTTGCCGGCCGACGGCAATGGGATCGATGATGATGTCCGGCAATGGCCGCAGGACCGCGCGATGGACGAGCACCGCTTTGCCGAGTTGCTGCAGGCCTGGAGCGCAGGCGATAACGCGGCGGGCGACCAGCTCTACGCGGTGGCCTACGAGGAGTTGAAGACCATCGCCCATCGCAGCCTGGCCAGCCAGGGCCGCGGTGACCAGTTGCAGACCACGGCGCTGGTCA
>JANJUH010000439.1 GCA_024710675.1 Lysobacterales bacterium | reverse complement strand
AAATCGCCGTCCATCGGCACGATGATCCGGCCGCGGGCGTGGTCGAGCCCGGCCATCATCGCAGCGGTCTGGCCGTAGTTGCGGCGAAAGTGGACGACGCTGACGCGCGCGTCCGTCGCGGCAATGCGATCGAGCGCGGCGCCGGAGCCATCGCTGCTGCCATCGTCCACCAGCACCAGTTCCCACGAGCGCCCGAGGCCATCGAGGGCCGTGCGGATGCGCTCCCACAGGGGCGCGATGTTGTCGATCTCGTTGTGGATCGGCACCGTGACGGTAATTTCGGGTGCTTCGCCGGACGGCTCGCCGCTTGGGGTCATCGTCAGTTTCCCGATGGATTGGCCGCCATGGTAGCGAATCGGGAAGGGCTCGATGCAGCTCCCGGCCCCGCTATCCTTCGCCCACCTTGCCGCGCGAGCCTGCCCTTGTCCGCCGATCCCCGCACCCGCTTCCAGAAACTGGCCGAGCGTTATGCCAGCGGCGATTACGATGGCGCGCTGGTGCTGGCGGACCAGTTGCTGCGGGAGTTCCCCGGACAGGCCCCGCTGCACTGGCACCGTGCGCGCATCCTCCGGGCGCTCGGGCGGCTGGACATCGCCCGCCAGGCGCTGGAAAAGGTCATCGAGCTGAAGCCTGGCTACGCGCCGGCGCTGCTGCTGCGCGCCGAGATCAAGTGGGAATCGGGGGAAGAGGCCGAGCCCGACTTGCGCGAGGCGCTGGCGCTCGATCCCGGCCTGGCGCGGGCACACCTGATGCTCGCGCGACGGCTGGCGGGCGAGCGCGAGGCGGAGTCGGCCGCGGCACTCGACCGCGCGATCGCACTCGACCCGAAGCTCGCCGAGGCCTGGGCCGAACGCGGCGAACGCCGGCATCGCGCGGCCACGTGCGGCTTTGGCGACGAGGTTGCGCCGGATCCCGATCACCTGGTCGCGGCCAGTGGCCAGCGCTACTCACGCTCGGCGCTGCAGGCGGCGCGATCCGACCTGGAGACGGCTCTCGATCTGCGCAACGACCCGAAGGTGCGCCTGAAACTTGCCAGCCTGCTCCACGACCTGCAGGATTTCGAGGCGGCGCTCGCCGCCTACGATGCGGTGCTGGCGGTGACGCCGATCGACGAGCCGCGCCATGCCTGGATCCGGCAGATGCGCGCGCGCAGCGAGAACGGCGGGCAGGGCGAGCGCGAAGAGATGGCCGGGCTGCTCGAGGAGGCGCTGGCCGACACCCAGGCCGGCACGCGTCCCACGCTCTCGGGCCAGATCGCGGCCTCGGCGATAGAGGCCACCGCCGCAGCGGTGCGTGGCGGCATGAGCATGGAAGAGGCGATGGCGACCTTCGTCGGCGAGCATCCCGATGATGTCATCGCGGTGGATGTGGCCTGGCAGATCT
The DNA here is from genome assembly GCA_024710675.1 of Lysobacterales bacterium. Classification (GTDB taxonomy): domain Bacteria; phylum Pseudomonadota; class Gammaproteobacteria; order Xanthomonadales; family SZUA-5; genus JANJUH01. The sequence goes on along the minus strand of JANJUH010000439.1, from coordinate 16,243 downwards.
TCCGGCTCGCCAACGAGCCTTTGCCGGACTACCGGCGCAGCGAGCTGGCGGGCTATCCGCGCTTCATGCGCGAGCACGCCGAGAAGGTGGCGGGCGAGATGGGCAAGCATGGCTACCGCATCGTCGGTGACTACGAGCCCGTGCACATGGCGCCGCAACTGGCGGGGCCGACACTGGTGCGCATCTATGCCGCGGCCGATGGCGTGACCTGCGCCGCCAGCTATCGCATCGAACCGAAGTGGCCGGGCTGGATCGCTTTCCTGCTGCTCAAGTTGATGGGCAGATGGCAGCGGCCGGCGGTGTTCGAGGTCATGACCGGTTTCGACGACGGCGGTGTCCTGATCACCAACAACGCAAAGAGTGCCTTCGCGCAGCGTGGCCGGGTCGACCTGCTGTCACTGCCGCCCGAGACCCCGCTGCCGGTGATCCATACCCGCCATCGCGAGCGCATCGAGCGCTATCGCCGCGAACATCCCAATGCCACCGCCGAGCGCGTCGACACCGAGGAGCGCATCCTCGCCTTCGAGGCGCGCGTGACCGCCGCCCGCTGCGAGTTCCGCCGCTCGATCGGCTATGTCGAGGAAAACGAACTACGGCAGTTGCTCGGCGCCCAGTACGATCGCCTCGCGTCGCGCGTGCGGGCGAAGCTGGAGGCGATGCGGGAGCACGCAGGCGGCTGAGGGGGAAGGGACCCATTCCTGTGGGTCGGGATCTTTCCCTGTGGGTCGGGATTTATCCCTGTGGGTCGGCGTTCATGCCGACGCTCCTGCGGTGGATTCCGGCATCCGCTCCCTGAGCCTAGCCACCCGCCCGCAACACGAAGAAGGCGATGACGACCAGCGCCGCCAGCGCGATCGCGGCCGGTGTGAGCAGGCCCCAGCGCTCCTCGGGCATCTGTTTGGGCAGGAAGCGTCCGCGACGCAGGGGGTTGTTGCGCTGATCGTTGTCGGACATCGCGGTCGGACTCCGTCTCAAAAGCCGAATTTCAGGAAACCACCGTCGACCGCCAGGCACTCGCCGGTGATGTAGCTGGCCGCCGGCAGACACAGGAAGGCGACGGCGGCGGCCACTTCCTCGGGCTCGCCGATGCGCCCCATCGGCGTGCGCTCGATCACCTCCGAGGCATAGGCGGCATCGGCCAGCGCCACTTCCGAGCGCTGGGTGCGGATGTACCACGGCGCCACCGCATTGACGCGGATGCCATCGGCGGCCCATTCGCAGGCGAGGTTTTTCGTCAGCTGCACCAGCGCCGCCTTGGTCATGCCGTAGGGTGAGCCGGTGCGCACGTGGGTCATGCCCGAGACCGAGGCGATGTTCACGATCGCCGTGGCGGCGTGACGCGTCAGCCAGGGATGGGCCAAACGCGCCATCTGGAAGGCCGAATGCACGTTCAGATCGAACAGCGCGCGCACCTCCTCCTCGCCATAGGCCAGCGTCGGCTTGGGTGCATTGCCGCCGACGTTGTTGACCAGGATGTGCAACTCGCCACCCAGATCGGCCAGCCAATCGTAGACCTCGAGGCGCTGCTCGGGATCGGCGAGGTCGGCGGCGAAGGCGGCGATGTCGGCGCCCGGAAAGGCGTCCTCCAACTCGGCCTGCACCGCCAGCAGGTGCTCCTCGTCGCGCGCCACCAGGCGCACGTCGGCCCCCAGTGTCAGCAGTTCGCGCGCGCAGGCGAAGCCGATGCCCCGACTGGCGCCGGTGACGAGCGCGGTGTGGCCGTCGAGTCGCCAGCGCGTGGTGCTCATCGCCTATGCCTGGTGCCGGCCATCAGTTGCCCCCCGCCGCCGTCGTGAAGCGGCCCCGCGCGACCGGCTGGCCGCCGCCCTCGAAGCCATCGCCAAAGAGGATCGGCGAGGGACAGGCATTGCGTGCGCTGACGCGCCAGTGGTACTCGGTCGCCGGCTGCAGCGGCAGCTCCGGCGTGTAGGCGGTGGCGCGCGTCTCGGCATCGTCGACGAGATCGACGAACTCCGCATCGGTCGCAATCTCGATGCGGTAATCGTAGGCATGCTCGGCAGCCTCCCACTCGAAAGCCGTGTCGACCGGCACGCCCTCGGCCGCCTCGGCGGGTGCGAGCAAGGCCAGCGCGCCGGGTGGCGCGGCGGCAACGAACAGCCCCAGGCTATCGCTGCGCTCTATGCCGGCGGAACTGGCACTGACCAGCAGCGGATAGTCACCGCTGGCCAGGCCCGCGGTCGTCACCGTCATCGTCGAGGAGCCCGGCAAGGCCAGCACCGGATTGGGCACGAAGCTCACGGCACCCGGCGCCGGCACTCCGCTCGCCGACAGGCTCACCGGCTGCTGGTAACCGAGCACGGGCGTCAGCGCCACCGTGCGCACCAGCGGCTCACCCGCGCACAGCGAAGCGGCGCTGCCGCTGACGTCGACATCGAAGCTGGGCACGGCCTCGCAATTGCTGCAGACCAAAGCGAAGTCCTGGTCGGTGGCATCGCCGACGCCCGGGACGCCATCGCCGGGCAGCGCGTGGACGCGCACGCGGACGGTGATCTGGCCCGCGGTGCCCGGTGACAGGAACACGTTCTCGAGATTGTCGAGGCGATCGGCCGCACCGCCCGTGGTCGACTGTCCGGCCGCATAGACATTGCCGCGATAGAGCTGCCCGCCGGCGATGACCTCGAGATCGAGATCATTGACCAGCGCAGGGATCGCGCCGGCGGCGCCCGGGGCGTCGGTCCAGGCCAGGGTGACACGGACCGGCTGGTCGCTCGCCGGCACACTGTAGCTGCGCTCGTAGACCTCGCCCGGCTCGTCGAAGCGTTCGCTCTGGTCCACCGTGACGCGCTCCAGTCCCAGCCCGAGGGAACCCGGCAGGTGCACCCGGCCCCAACCCTCGATGGCATTGGGTACCGGCGGCGGGCCGGCCATGTCGACCGCGCCGTTGACCAGCAGCGCCTTCAGCATCGCCGGGCTGGGCGTCGCGCCGCCGTTTTGCGTGCGCCAGTGCTGGACCAGCAGCGCCGCCGTGCCGGAGACGTGCGGCGCGGCCATGCTGGTGCCCGAGCAGTAGGCGTAGTAACTGAGCGGCGTGACCGGGCCGATCGGGGGATTGGCACACAGGCCACCGGCCAGCCGCCGCGGCGCCGAGACCTGCGTACCCGGTGCGGCCAGCGTCGGCAGCAGGCGGCCATCGACCGCCGGTCCGCGGCTGCTCTGGCTGTTGATCAGCTCGATGGAACCGGCGCGCGGACCAAAGGAGTTGCCCACCGAGATCACGTTCTTCGCTTCCTTCGGCGCCGTCAGCGTGCCCGCGCCAGGACCCGAGTTGCCGGCCGAGAACACGATCAGGAAGGGCTCGCTCGCGGGCGTGTCGAAATCGCCGTCGCGGACCATGAAGTCGTGGGTGCGCGCGGTGGCGTTGTAGCCGATGTTGAGCCCCTCGCCGCTGGTCCAGGAGTTGTTGGTCCCGATCGCACCGCGCGCCAGCGCTTCCTTGCTGATTGTCTGCCAGCCGCCCGCCGGCGGCGTCGGCGCACAGAACAGGCTCATGGCGACCAGTTGCACCTGTGGCGCGATGCCGGTGCCGTAGTGGAAGCCCGAGGGATCCTCGCCGCCGCAGACGGCGCCGGCTCCTGCCAGCAGGCCGGCGACATGGGTGCCGTGGCCGGCGCCGCCACCCCGATCGTTGCCGGCCGGGCCATTCGGCGCGCAACCCGGGAAGTCGTAACCGGCGGCGATGCGTCCGGCAAACTCGGGATTGCCCTGGTCGATGCCACTGTCGGTGACGGCGAAGCGCACGCCATTGCCGCTGAGGCCCAAGGTGTTGAGGAAGGGCACGTAACCGGGCGCCGACACCATCCCGCCGCCATCGTAGTTGCCCGCGACGACCTGCGCGCTGGTCTCGTCCTCGGGCTGTGCCTGCGGCGCCGCGTATTCGGCCCAGATCACCTGCGGCAGCGCGTTGATCGCCGCCAGTTGGCCCGCATGCGCGCGCACGACGAGGCTGTGGATGCGGCCATCGGGCTGCGCCGGGAAGCGCCGCAGTACCTCGGCGCCCTGGTCCTCGATCTGCGCCTGCAGCGGCACCAGGTTGCCATCGTCCACCACCAGCAGGTGCACGTTCTCGATGGTGCCAAGGCGCCCGACCAGATCGGGCGCGAGCTTGAAGTCCGGACTGTAGTCACCGACCCAGCGCAGCGGCAGCGATGCCTCACCGACATCGAGCGCCGCCGCATCGCTCCAGACCAGGTAGGCGCGCCCGGGGTAGTACTGCAGGATGGTCGCGCCGCGTGCGGTGAGCGCATCGAGCCAGGCCTGGCGCGGCGTGTCCTCGAACTGCACGAGGCGCAGCGCCTTGCCGTCTGCAGTCTCGGGTGCAGCGCGGAAGCGGGTCGCCTCGGCGACCGGATCTAAATCGACGCTGCCGAAACGGATGCGGTGCTCGCCACCAGCCAGGGCCGATCCCACCGGCGAGGCCAGTGCCAGCAGCAGCACCAGCCGCATTCCCAGCTTCCCGGATCGAATCACCCTGACCCATCCCGCGTCCAGACAGGGACGCAATGGTAACCGCAGCCGGCACCGAGCCGGGACTCCGGTTTCGCTCGACGCATGGAGGAGGGGCGCCCCGCCCGGATCGGCGGGGCGCCCGGGACCGGCCTCAGTTGCAGCGGCGGATCAGCACGTTGTCGATGTTCCAGCCCTCGGTACGGGCCACCGAGCCATCGGAGGTGACCCGGAAGCGGAACTGCACGGTCTGGCCGGCGAAAGGCGCCAGATCGATCACCGACTTCAGGTAGGCCTGTGGGTCACCACACCAGGCCGGCGCCGGCGTGGCCGGATTGCCCGTGCCGAGCGCGCCATCGTAAGGATCGGTCAGCAGGCCGCTGGTGATCTGCGTCCAGGTCGAACCGCCGTTGGTGGTGAGCTCGATGAAGCCACCGTCCCAGCAACCGCCACCTGAGCGCGCTTCCATCGATTGCCGGCTCATGAAGGACAGCGTCAGGCCGTTGCCCGCGCTCGGCAGTACCACGCTCGGGCTGACGAAGCGCTGATCCGAGGCCGTCGTCGGCGTGCGACCGCGCAGGGCGCGGGTGCCGGCGAAGGGGAAGTCCTCGGTGATCGCCCAGGTGTTCGTACCGGTACCGCCGGCCTGCTGCACCCAGCCGCTCGCCGCACCCTCGAAGTCCTCGCTGAGCACGTCGGTGACCGTGCCGCCGACCGGGCAGTCACCCGGAGCCGGCTGCGTGGTGAAGCTGCCCGTCGCCACAGCGCTGCCGCCGCCACCACCGGTCTCGAAGCCGTCGGCGAAGAGCTCGAAGCTCGGGCAGGCATTGCGGGCCGTCACGCGCCAGAAGTACTCGGTGGCCGTGTCCAGGGGCTGAGCAGGCGTGAAGCTGGTTTCGCGGGTTTCACCGCTGGCGACAATATTGGCGAAGGCGGCATCGGTCGCGATCTCGACGAGATAGTCGAAGGCATTGGCGGCCGCGGACCACTCGAAGCTCACGTTGGGGGCGATGTTGCCGGCACCGGCGGCCGGCGTGGTCAGCGTGGGCGAGGCCGGCGGGCCGGCGGCGACGAACAGCGGCAGCGTCGCGCTGCGAACCACGGCGCCCGCGGTGCCGGTCGCGACCACGCTGTAGTCACCCGTGGCCACGCCGCTGGTGGCGATGGTCATCGTCGTCGAGCCTGGCAGCGTGGCGACCGGGTTCGGGCTGAAGCCCACCGTGCCGGGTGCCGGCAGGCCGGTCGAGCTCATCGTCACCGCCTGCTGGAAGCCCAGCACCTGGCCGAGGTCGATCTGGCGCGTCACCTCTGTGCCGGCGCAGATCGATTCGGTGGCCGTCGACATGGCCAGGGTGAAGGTCGGCTGCGCCTCGCAGTTCGAGCAGATCAGGGCGAAGTCCTGGTCGGTCGCATCACCCGTGTTGGGCACGCCGTCACCGGGCAAGGCAGTTGCCCGGACACGCACCGTCACGGCGCCGGTCAGGCCCGCGGGCAGGTAGACATTTTCGATGTTGTTCAGCGTGTCCGGATTGCCACCCGGCGAGGACTGGCCGTTCGCGAAGGCGTTGCCGAAATAGGTCTGGCCATTGGCGACGACCTCGAGATCGAGGTTGTTGACCAGCGCCGGATTGGCGCCGGCGGCGCCGGGTGCGTCGGTCCAGGCCAGCGTGATCCGCACCGGCTCGGAGTTCGACGGCACGCCGAGCGTGCGCTCGTAGACCTCGCCGACATTGGTCAGCACCTCGCTCTGGTCGACGTAGCTGGCCTGCCGGCCGAGCGCGATCGAACCGGGCAGGTGGATGCGACCCCAGCCCTCGTCGTTGTTGGGAACGGCGGTCGGGCCGCTCATGTCGATGGCACCGTTGACCAGCAGGCCCTTGATCATCGCCGGGCTCGGCGTGGCGCCATTGTTGTTGTCGCGCCACCACTCCACCAGCAGCGCCGACAGGCCGGCTGCGTGCGGCGAGGCCATGCTGGTGCCGGAGCAGAAGGAGTAGTTGTTGAGCGGCGCGGCGCCGATCGCCGTGCCGCATTGCGAGGCGCCGGCGACACGCCGGGTGGACGCAATGGTCTCGCCGGGCGCCGCGATCGTCGGCAGCACACGGCCATCGAGCGCCGGGCCACGGCTGCTGAAGCCCGCCATCGCATCGATCGAGCCGGCGCGCTGATTGCGGGAGGCGCCGGTGATGATCGGGTTCTTGGCCTCCTTGGGTGCGGTGATGGTGCGCGCGCCGGGACCGGAGTTGCCGGCCGAGAACACGATGACGAAGGGCTCGTTGCTGGCGGGCGTGTCGAAATCGCCGTCGCGCACCATGAAATCGTGGGTCCGCGCGCTGGCGTTGTAGCCAATACCGGTCCCCTCGCCGCTGGTCCAGGAGTTGTTGGTGCCGACTGCACCCTTGAGCAGCGCGCGCTTGCTCAGCTCCTGCCAGCCGCCGGCCGGCGGCCAGGGCACCGAGCCCACGCAGATCGGGTTCAATGCCACCAGGTCGGCCTGCGGCGCGACACCGATGCCGTAGTGATAACCCGAGGCATCGACACCCCCGGCCACCACGCCGGCACCCGCGACGATGCCGGCCACGTGCGTGCCGTGACCGCCGCTGGCGTTGTCGTTGCCTGGCTGGTTGGCGGTCACCGGGCAACCCGGATAGTCGTGGCCATCGGTGATGCGGTTGGCGAGTTCCGGATTGGCGTAATCGATGCCGCTGTCGGTCACCGCCCAGGTGACGCCATCGCCGCTGAGGCCGAGGCCGGTGATGAAGGGAATGTAGCCGGTGCCGGTGACCTGGCCGCTGGCGTTGTAGTTGCCGGCGACGATCTGGCTGGACAGCTCGTCGTCGAACTGCGGACGCGGACTGACGTACTCGGTCCAGATCACCGTCGGCAGGCTGCGCACATCGACCTGGCGGCCGGCGTCGAGACGCACGATCGCACTCTTGATCTTGCCGTCGGGCTGCGCATTAAAAACGTTCAACACTTGACCGCCCATGCCTTCGATGGCCGCCAGCGCATTGCTCAGGTTGCCGTCGTCGTAGAGCAGCACCTGCACGTTGTCGATCAGGCCGAGCTTGCCCTTGAGTTCGGGGCTCTGCTTGAAGTCGGGGCTGTAGTCGCCCTGCCAGCGGACGAAGGACAGCGCCTCGGTCCGCGAGGCAGCGCTCGCGTTGCCCCAGACCAGGTAGGTGTCGTCCGGGTAGTACTGCAGCACCTCGAGGCCATTGGCCGAGAGGGCGTCGATCCAGTCCTGCCGCGGCGTCTCCCGGAACTGCACGAAACGCAGGCCACTACCGGCTTCGGTGGTGGCTGCCGATCGGAACAGGTGGCTGTCCCGGACCGGATCGAAATTGACCGCACCGAAGGAGATCCGCTTGCCGGTGTCGGGCAAGGGCATGGCCTTGGTTTGTACAGGGCGCTGCACCGCGTCCACCGGTTCGACCACGACGCCCGTCAGCGCCACCGCAACTGCCACCACCAGAACACGCCTGATCACCTGTCCGCTCTCCAAAGGCTTGACCGAGTGCGCCGGATGGTAGCCCGACTCCCCAGGCCTGCAGGCAAAGGAAACGTGAAGGCCTTCCGCGCAGGCAGGCCCGACGCCAAGCTCGAAACGTCGAGTCCCATCTCCGGATTCCTGGTGATGCCCGGTTACCTGGCCCTCCAGCCCGGATTTCACGTCCACGGCGCAAGCAGCAGCGCCCAATCAGGTGTAGGCTCCGTGAACGTCCCGCCAGCATGCGACGATTTCCGCGTGTGGTGCCAGCCGCACTGGCCTGTAGGACGTGACGAGGATTGGAGCTGGCCCATCGCCCGCAAGGCGCCGCCGGCGTAACCGTGACAGCTGTGGTGCGCGCAGAACGCGCTGGAGGCAGGGGACGATGATCTTGATTCGCAAGGGGTGGGCGCCGCTGGTCGGCGCCATGATGGTGTGTGCAGCTTCCGCTACTGCGCACGCGCAGGTGGTGGGGACGCAGATGGGGCCGGAGGTTCGCGGCGAGTACCGCGGCAAGCTCGACGTCGTGAAGTTCGACGTGTCGCCGGCGCTGAAGGACATGGAACTGGTGCCGCCGCCGGTAGGTCCCTTGCGCCCGCACGAGGGTGGCGCGATGGTCGATCCGCCCTCGGGCCTCGAGTCGATCTTCGGCCCCGGCCCGCAAGACACCGATTTGATCGTCCAGTGGCGCACCGAGGGGGCAGGCTCGATTCCGGCCCCGACGCGGGTCTTCGACATGGTCACCGGCACCGCTTCGCCGCCGGATCCGGTCGGCGATGTGGGTCCGAATCACTACGTGGTGATGAGCAACGTCTCCTTCGCCGTCTACAACAAGACTGGCGGTGCGCCGGTATTCGGCCCCGCGGCCAACAACCAGCTCTGGGCCGGCTTCGGCGGCGCCTGCCAGTCGGAGAACGCGGGCGACCCGATCGTGCTGCACGACCAGTTCGCCGATCGCTGGCTGTTGACGCAGTTCACGGCTGCGGGTCCGACCTACTTCATCTGCGTCGCGCTCTCGACCAGCCCGGACCCGACCGGCACCTACTACCGCTGGGCCTTCTCCACCGGCAGCAACTTCCCGGACTACCCCAAGTTCGGTGTGTGGCGTGATGCCTATTACTTCCAGACCCGCGAGTTCGCGGGCAACACCTTCGCTGGTATCGGCGCCTACGCTTTCAATCGCCAGCAGGCGATCGCCGGCAACCCGAACCCCACGGTGATTTCCTTCGTCGTGTCTCCGGCAGCCGCCGGTGGCGCCTTCAACATCGGCGACGGCCTGCTGCCGGCGGACGTCGACGGACCGGACTTGCCGCCGGTCGGCGCGCCCAGTTACTGGGTGGGCTCGATGGACAACGGTGCTTCCTACGGCGCGCCGCAGGACGCCCTGACCTTCTGGAAGTTCGTTGCCGACTTCAACACGCCGGCCAACTCCACCTTCACGCTGACCCACACGATCCCGATTGCGGCCTACGACACGATCTTTCCGTGCTCGGGCCGCAGTTGCATACCGCAGCCGAACACCACGAGGCAGCTCGACATCCTGTCTTATCGCCAACGACCGCTGCATCGCCTGGCCTACCGCAACTTCGGATCGCACGAATCGCTGGTGACCAACCAGTCGGTCGAAGCCGTGACCGGCATGGCGGGCATTCGCTGGTGGGAGCTGCGCAATCCGTCGACCACGCCGACCGTCTTCCAGGAAGGCACGTATGCACCGGGCGCTACCGATGGCATCCATCGCTGGATGGGCTCGATCGCCCAGGACGGCGCCGGCAACATGGCAATGGGTTACAGCGTCTCGAACGCATCGGTCGCGCCCGGCATTCGCTACACCGGACGTCTGGTCAGCGATACGCCCGGCATGATGCCGCGCGGCGAAGGCACTTTTGTCACCGGCGTTGGCTCCAAGACCAACTCGGAGCGCTGGGGCGACTACACCTCGATGAACGTCGATCCGGCTGACGATTGCACTTTCTGGTACGTCAACCAGTACTTCCCGACAGCGGGCTCGAACACCTGGACGCTCACGGCGGGCGCCTTCCGCTTCAACGAGTGCGGCACGCCGACCTTCACCGTCGGCGCTGGTCCCTCGCAGGCCACGATCTGCACGCCGCAAAGTGCCGAGTTCTCGGTGAACGTCGGCAGCATTGCCGGCTTCAACTCGCCGGTGACCTTGTCCGCCAGCGGTGTGCCGGCGTCGGCGACCAGTGGCTTCGGCACCAATCCGGTGATTCCCGGCAACAGCAGCCTTTTCACGGTGTCGAATACCGGGGCCGTGGCGGCGGGCACGTACCCGATCACGATCACCGGCACGCAGGGCGCCACGACGCGGACTTCGGATGTGTTCCTGACGGTCGAAACGGCTCCGCCGGGCACACCCAGCCCGAGCACGACGGCGAACGGCGCGACCGGCCTGTCGACCTCGCCGACGCTCACCTGGGCCGCGGTGGCCGGTGCCAGCGGCTACACCGTGGAAGTGGCCACCGATGCCGGCTTTGCCAACATCGTGCGCACCGCCAACGTCACCGGCACCAGCTACACGGTGGCTCCCGGCCTCGACCCGCAGACCACTTACCACTGGCGCGTCCGTTCGAACAACTCCTGCGGCGCGGGCAGCAATTCGACGGTGCGCAGCTTCAGCACCGCCAACATCGTCTGCTATGCCGGCGCGCCGGTGCCGATCCCGGACAACAATCCGGCCGGTGCCAATGCCACGATCAATGTCAGCTCCGGCGGCAATGTCAGTGCGCTGCGGGTGAGCGTGGGTGTGACCCACACCTTCGTCGGCGACCTGATCATCACGCTGACCAAGGGTGCGACCAGCGCGGAGATCATCAACCGGCCGACCTCCTGCTCGGGTGACAACATCGCTGCCACCTTCTTCGATGCTTCGGCGAATGCGCCGAACACCTGCGTCGCCGGACCGCCGGCGATCGGTGGCGACAAGCGACCGCTCCAGGCCTTTACAGCCTTCGACGGCCAGCCGCTGGCCGGCACCTGGACGCTCAACGTGGCCGATCGTGCCGGTGTAGACGTCGGCACCATCGACAGCGTCTGTTTCGAGCTGCCGGCCGGCAACCCGGATGGCCTGTTCGCCAACGGCTTCGAATAAGCCGAAAGCGTTTCCCGTGACACCAACCACCCCGCCGCTCGGCGGGGTGGTTTTTTGCGGATACTGAAAGCGCTGCGATCACCGCTCGCCTGCCATGTCAGAAGCCGAATCCTGCGCGCTTTGCGGCACCACCCTGGCTGGCCGTTACTGCCATGCCTGCGGCCAGAAGCGGATCGAGCCGGGCGACCGCACGCTGGCCCATCTGCTCGGCGCGTTCTGGCGTGAGCTGACCTCGCTAGACGGGCGCTGGTGGGCGAGCTTCCGTGATCTTGTGCTCGCGCCGGGACGCTTGTCCGCGGCCTGGATCGAAGGCCGGCCGCAGCGCTACCTGCTGCCGGTGACGCTGTTCCTGCTGGTCAACGTGCTGTACTTCGTGCGCGCGCCGATGACCGACTTCAACCTGTCGCTGCTCGACCAGGCCTGCCTGCAGCCGTGGTCGGTCTCGGTGGTCGAATGGGCCACACCGCGGATTGCGCCCGAGACCTTCGACTGTGCCCGCAAGCCGGCGGACGACAGCCGCCTCGCCGCGCTCGCGGCCCGCTATGGCGAGCTGTCCGACGAAGTCTCGCGCAGTTTCGTGATCGCCCACGTGCCGGTGCTCGCGCTGTTCCTGTTCCTGCTCGGCGGCTGGCGCCGCCACCATTACGCCGACCACCTCGTCGTCGCGCTGCACCTGATGGCCTTCCTGCTGCTCTATGCGATTGTCCTGGTGCCCGTGGCCTGGCTGCTGATCGCGCTCGCCGGCCCCGGCGAGATCGTGGGCACGGCTTTCCGGATCGGACTGGCGCTGGTCCTGTTCGCGCACTGGACGCTCACCGTCCGCCGCGCTTACGGTCTGGGCTGGCCACGCACCCTGATCGCCCCGGCCGTGCTGGTCGTGGGCCTGGGCATCAGCCACTTCACCTACCGCTGGGCACAGTTCTGGATCGTCGCCTGGCAGTTGGGCTGAGCCCGGCGTCCCGGCCGACTCACCGCATCAAATCGGTGCGTCCCGTGCAGAGCGGTGGCAGCGTCGGCAGCTTGCAGGGGTGTGCCGGGTTACCACGACTCCTTCAGGTCCGCCATCGGCGGGCTGTCGCAATCCATCGGGTCGCCGCAGGGCGCGGAGGCCGGCGCGATGCGCGGATCGGTCAGCCCGGCACGGATCACTTCGCCGCCCTTTGCGCCAGCAGGGCCTTGAACTCCGGCGTGTCGCGAACGCCGGCATAGGCTTCGCGCTCGCTGAGCCGGGCCATGTCGATGCGGGTGCCGGTGGCCTGCTCGACGCCGAGCAGGGATTCGACGACGAGCGCCGCATCGGACTTTTCCAGCCCCAGGGTGACGCGGGTCCAGAGCGCGTTGTCGTACTTCGGGTCGAGGGCGAGGGCTTCGTCGCAGGCCGCGAGGGCCTCGTCGAAGCGGCGCAAACCCATCAGGGCGATGCCGCGGTTGACCAGCACCACCTCGTCGCGCCCGAGTTCGCGCTCGATCCCATCGAGGGCCACCAGCGCGGCCTCGAATTCCGAGGCGAGCAAATAGTGATCGAGCAGTGCGAACTGAAGCTCGGGGTCAGCGCCGTGCGTCTCAGCCAGACGGGCGAGGTTCTCGCGGTAGGTGTCCATCCCAACGGACCGCGACAGCACCATCGCGAAGGTGGCGAAAGCCCTTTCCCGGCGGACGTCCTCGGGCAGGTTCTGCAGGGCCTGGTAAGCGCCGGCGTGGTCCGCCATGGACAAGTGTGTCCCGACCAGGCGCATCGTGCCCGCGGCCTGCAGGGCCTTGCGATCCTCGAAGAAGAGCGCGGCGAGGTCGCCCAGGGGCAGAAGGCCCGCCGAAGTGAAGCGCAGCGAATCGCTGGTCCACATCGCCAGCGCGTAGTCGTACCAGTCCTCGAGGCGGCCGTCAGCACCGGTCCGCAGCCGGTAGTAGTTGTGGCCGGTCACGGAGCCATCGGCACGGGTCATCGTGATCATGACCAGCGGGCCCTTGGCCGAGGCGCCGACCACCTTGGCCGTGGTATTCGCGGCGGAAAGCTGCGCTGCAAGCGTCGCGCCGATGGTGGCGGCCGACTTCTGCAGGTGCGCGAGGTAGCGTACGCGCTGCGGCGACTCGGGATCCATGCCGGCGGTCACTCGCGTCGCCAGCGCGTCGACATCGACCAAAGCGTTGAGCGCGGCGGCATCTGCGGCATTGATGGCGGCCGCGAAGCGCTCGGCGACCTCGGATCCGGCGGAAGCGTTCGTCGCGCCCACGGTGGAGCACAGGAGCAACGCCCAAACGCCAAGGTAGCGGGATAGCGGGAACATCATCGGGACCTCCGGTCGGGACCTGGGCAAGAAGGCTCGCAGCGCGCGAGCAGCGACACTCGCATGGTATCCACGTAATCCGGCCGCAAACCAGCCCATGGCGCCCGACAAGGGCTGGCTTCGCAGGCCGGTCCGGACTTGATGTCGGTGGCAGAATCAGCGGGCTCACCCTGCCTCGCCAGGAATATCCGTGTGACAGCCTTCTCCCTGCAGCGATCCCTGTTGACCGCCAGGAGCGCCCTCTACTGGCTGCTGCTCCTGCTGGTCTTTGCCCCGGCCAATGATTTCTCGTTCAGCGCAGCGGGTGGCGGCGTGGCGAGCTCCCTCTGGTACCTTGGCCTGCTCGGCGAACCGTGGTTGCAGGTGCAGTGGCAGGGGGTGGGTCCGCTCGATGCCATCGCATGGGGGCCGTCGGACTGGGCGTTCCGTGGGGGCTGGGTGTACTTGCCGGCGCTGCTCGTCCTCTGGGCGTGTGGCGATGGCCGGGGCGGACCGCCGTCCGGCGTGGCGCCGCCGCCAGCGCGCCGCGAGGCCAGGGCATGCGCGTAGGGTGCCGGTGAGCGCAGCGAACCGCACCGACGTGAGGCGGGCGCCTCCACCGGACCGGATGGGCTGCGCTCACCGGAACCGCGAGCCGCCACGAGTCTTCCCGACTCCGATCAGCGCCGGTCCAGCACTGGCGCTTCGAAGCGCAGGATCTGCAGGACCTTCGATTCGCCGGTGCTGCGGTCGGTCTCACTGACCGGAAGCGTGCCGTAGATCCGGTCGCCGATGCGCACGGCCTGGCCGCGCAGCATGAATTCCTCGGTGAAGCCTGCTTCCGGGTCGATGTGGTAGCCGGATTCGGCGGAGAGCGCGCCGTGGGCGCCGCCGAAATCGAGCAGCAGGCCACGTGCCGGGGCCTTGCCGAACAACGGCTCGACCGGCGCGTCCTCATCCCACAGGCCATGGGCGTGGGCGGGATCGAGCGGTCCCGGGGCGAGCAGGACCAGATGCTGTGCGTCATCGAGCTGGACCGCGAGCACATGGCGGATCGCGAAGGCCTCGCCCTTCCAACTCACGTCGCCACATACGACGCCTTCGCGCAGCAGCTGCGGGCAGAGGTCGGGCTGGGTGTCGGCGAAGGCGGGCGGCGACGGCAGCCCGGCGCTCCTGTCGGCGCCCGAGGTCGAGCGCACCAGCACCCAGCGCTCGCCCTCGCGGGCCATCTCGGCGCTGGCGGGTTCCTTCGAGCCGGCATCGGTGATGCTGAGGATCGCGCTGTCACCAAAGAGCTTGCCGCCCGCGATCTTGGGCTGTTTCGGCATCATCGCCTGCATCCGCGGCAGCAGGCGCGCCCAGTCCTCCTCGTCCAGGGCCGGGCGATCCCTGGGCTGCGCCGCCTGGATGGCCGCGCGGTCGCCGGCGTGGATCGCCTTCACCAGCGCGAGAAAGGCCGCGCCCGGCGCGCCACCGTCGGCGGGCAAGGGCGTGGCCCTGGGGGCTTGCCAGAGTTCGGCATCGAAAGCGAGGTCGATGACCACCGAGGAGCCGAAGAGGTCGGTGAAGCTGAGGTAGTGACCACGCAGGCGGTTGCCCTCGATGCGCGGCGCGTGGACATGGCCCATCGTGCCGCTGGCGCCGAGCTGCAGCTTGCCGCGGTCGTGGACGTACATCTCCACCGCGCTGCCGTCGGGGTCGATCATGAAGCGCAGGCCGATCGCATCGTCGCCCTGCACATGACGCGAGACCCAGGCCTCCGGATCACGCGCCGCGCGCAGCCCGGCGAGATCGACGCCCGCCGGCACTGCGAACACCGCCCAGCGGCTTTCGTCGTTGACCCAGCTCCGCGGGTAGGCGACGGCCTGGGTGAGCTTCAGTTCGGTTCGGACCGCTTCGAGCTGCCGGCTCGGTTTGGCGACCTGGTCCACGATCACGCGGCCAGTGGTGGCCGCCTGCGCGCTCGCTGCCATGAGCAGCCCGAGGGCCGCGATGCAGCCTTTCGTCTTCATGGGTTTTCTCCTCGATGTCCGGGTGTGATTGCGGTATCGCGGAATCGGGGCGAAAGCGGACAGTAGCGATGCGACGCGGTGTTGCCCTCCCGCGTCGCCGCCGGTGCGGTTCACTGCGTTCACCGGCACCCTACGATCGGCACGTCCCCTCCGAGGTCGCGGTATGGCGACGGGTAGGGTGTGGTGAGCGTAGCGAACCGCACCGACGCCCACCACGGGCGCGTTCCTGCGTCAAGTGTCCTTGGCGATAGGTCAAGTGTACTTGACATGACAAGCGTGCTTGACTAGCTTCTGCATGGTGTCATTCGTAGCAAGGATTGATCGATGCCCACCACCCGCCAGGCCGCGATGCGCCGCTACAGCCGTCATTTCATTGGCGCGATGCTGGTGTACTCGGTGCTGATCGTCGGCTGCATGAGCTTCCTGAAACAGGTCGAGCCGATGTGGGCGAAGGTGCTGCTGGCGCTGGTGCCGGTGGCGCCGGTGCTCTACGCGCTGAAAGAAGTCCTGCGCCTGTTCACGGTGCTCGACGAGCTCGAGCGCGCTGTGCAGACCGAGGCGGTGGTGGTGGCGGCCATCGGCATCTGCATGCTCACCTTCACCTGGGGCCTGCTCGAAAAGGCCGGTTTGCCGCGTATCCCGCTGGTGATGGTCATGCCCGGCTTTTGCGCGCTCTATGGGCTCGCGGTGTGGCGCGCGCAGCGCCGGTACGGCGCGGCTTGAGCGCCATGCAGAACCGATTGCGCGTGCTGCGTGCCGAGCGCGCCTGGTCGCAGGCCGAGCTGGCCGATGCGCTCGGCGTGTCGCGGCAGACGGTCAATGCGATCGAGACCGGGAAGTACGACCCCAGCCTGCCGCTGGCCTTCAAGATCGCCCACCTGTTCGGCCTCGCCATCGAGGC
>JANJUH010000413.1 GCA_024710675.1 Lysobacterales bacterium | reverse complement strand
CGACTCGGCGCAGCAGTCGGGTGAATGCCGGGAACTGCTCGGGGCCATCAGCAAGCAGGATCAGGGATTCGGCATTCCCAAGCAGGCGCTCCGCTGCACCGAGCGCCTGCTCGACGGTCAGTGGTCGCACCAGCACACCGGGCAGCGTGCAGATGCGGATCATCGCCAACAGGCAAACCCATGGGATGCCCATCAGCTCGCCAACGGCCGCCTGTCGCTGCATCCAGTCGGTCGCCACGAGGTGCCGGGGAGCGTCGCGATCGATGACGCTGATCAGCACGTTGGCGTCGAGAACGATCACTGGCCTGCGAGGAGTTTCTGTCGCAAGCGATCAGCCTCGAACAAGGCGTCGAGTGCGAGCACCTTGTCGAGATCAACGCCCGGCAAGGGGCCGCCGCAATCGAATGCCGGCAGGTCGAGTGCCCGCCCGCCCGCAGGCGCCAAGCCCTTGCGGATGGCTTCGTTGACCACCTGCTTGAATGGGACCCCGCGGCGCTGCGAGAGCGTTTCCAGCCGCGCCGCGAGGTCGTCATCGAGAGTGAGTGTGGTGCGCATGAGTTGATGCCTCGCACATCAAGTTTCTGGCATCGTACCATCCGCCTTACATCGCCGCGCTCAACTCCTTGATTTCCTTGTTCAGGATGGCGTGGTTCTCGGAGTAGTCGATGGCCAGTTCGATGATGTCGACGCCGGGTTCGGCCAGCGCCTGACTCAGGTTCTGGCGGAACTCCTCGGTACTCTTCGGGCGCCAGCCGCGCGCGCCGTAGGCGTCGGCGAGCTTCACGAAGTCCGGGTTGCCCATGTCCATGCCGAAGTTCTCGAAGCCCATGCCGGACTGCTTCCACTTGATCATGCCGTAGGCGTTGTCGCGCAGCACGATGACGGCGATGTTGAGGTTGTAGCGGACGGCGGTCTCGATCTCCTGCGAGTTCATCATGAAGCCGCCGTCGCCGCAGACCGCCACCACCTTGCGGTCGGGGTGGACCATCTTGGCTGCCATCGCGCTCGGCAGGCCCGCGCCCATCGTCGCCAAGGCGTTGTCGAGCAGCATCGTGTTCGGCTCGTGGCAGCGGTAGTAGCGCGCGAACCAGAGCTTGTACATGCCGTTGTCGAGGCAGACGATGCCGTTGCGCTCCACTTCCTCGCGGATGATCCGGACCATGCGCACCGGGTGGATCGGGAAGCGGTTGTCGTCGCTGCGCAGTTCCAGATGCGCGTTCAGCGCGTCACGGACCTGGTCGAAGTAGCTGAAATCCCAGTGAGACTGCGGCTCGAGGCGCTGCTTCAGGCGCCAGATCGAGTTGGCCATGTCACCCACGACTTCGATCTGCGGGAAATAGACCGAGTCCACCTCGGCGGAGAAGAAGTTCAGGTGGATGACGGTGCGCAGGCCCTTGCGCATGAAGAAGGGTGGCTTCTCGATGACATCGTGGCCGCAGTTGATGATGCAGTCGGCCTTCTCGATGGCGCGATGGACGAAATCGCCGTCCGACAGCGCGGCATTGCCCAGCCAAAGCGGGTGGTGCTCGTCGATCACACCCTTGCCCATCTGCGTGGTGAAGAAGGGGATGCCGAGCTTGTCGACGAACTCGGTCAGCATCTTGCTGGTGGTCTTGCGATTGGCGCCGGCGCCGATCATCAGCAGCGGGCGCTTGGCGTTGGTGATCGCCTCGACGGCGTAGACGATCGACTTCTCGTCGGCCACCGGACGGCGCACGTGCGAGGCCTTCAGCAGTTGCGCCTCCGTGTGCTCGTCCGCGATGTCCTCCGGCAGTTCGATGTGCACCGCACCCGGGCGCTCCTCGTGGGCGCGGCGGAAAGCTTCGCGGATGCGGGCCGGGATGTTGTCGGCCGACACGATCTGGCGCGTGTACTTGGTCAGCGGCTTCATCATGTCGACGATGTCGACGATCTGGAAGTGGCCCTGCTTGCTGGCCTTCACCGGCTTCTGGCCAGTGATCATCAGCATCGGCATCGCGCCGAGCTGGGCGTAGGCGGCGGCAGTGACGAAATTGGTGGCGCCGGGACCCAGTGTGGCCAGACAGACGCCCGCTTCGCCGGTCAGGCGGCCCCAGGTCGCGGCCATGAAGCCCGCGCCCTGTTCGTGGCGCGTCAGGATGAGCTTGATGCTGCTGGTGCGCAGCGACTCCAGGAAATCCAGGTTCTCTTCGCCCGGAATACCGAACACATACTTCACGCCCTCGGCTTCGAGCGCCCGGACGAACAAATCGCTAGCCTTCATCGCTGCACCTCCCCGGTTGGTGGGCCCGATTCTGGGCGCCGAATGTGAATATGGTCAACGCGAATTTTTTCCGTTCCGCTTCGTGGTGCCCGGTGGCTGGCGATGGCCGCTGATCCGGGCGCCGCTGCCCTGGCGCAGGCCGTCGAGCGATTGCGTGCCGGTGGACTGGTC
Organism: Lysobacterales bacterium; assembly: GCA_024710675.1. GTDB lineage: Bacteria > Pseudomonadota > Gammaproteobacteria > Xanthomonadales > SZUA-5 > JANJUH01. Next base: position 3,343 of record JANJUH010000413.1, on the reverse strand, counting down.
GCGATGCCGACCGAGACGGTCTACGGTTTGGCGGCCGACGCGCGCAATCCAGCCGCAGTGCGCCGGATCTTCGCGGCGAAGGGACGCCCGGCGGACCATCCGCTGATCGTGCACCTGCCGTCCGTCGAGGCGATGGACGATTGGGCGGCGTCGGTTCCCGAGGCGGCTCGCCTTCTGGCAGCCGCGTTCTGGCCCGGACCGCTGACGCTGGTGTTGCCGAAGGCCGCGAGCGTCGATCCGGTGGTGACCGGCGGACAGGCCACCGTTGGCCTGCGCATGCCGGCCCATCCGGTCGCGCAGGCGCTGCTGGCAGCCTTTGGTGGGGCGCTGGCCGCGCCCAGCGCAAACCGGTTCGGGCGGATCAGCCCAACCCGGGCCGAGCATGTGCGTGCCGAGTTTCCCGGCGAGGAGGTGCTGGTGCTCGATGGTGGACCCAGCGACGTGGGCCTCGAATCGACCATTGTCGATCTCTCCGGTGCCGAGCCGCGCCTGCTGCGGCCCGGGGCGATTCCGGCCAGTGCGATCGAGGACCTGATCGGACCGTTGCAACGCCCGGGTGACGACGAGGGGCCGCGTGCCAGCGGACGCCTCGCGGCGCACTATGCCCCGGGCAAGCCGCTGGAGTTGGTGGCGGCCGAGGACGTGGAACGACACCCCGGCGTAGCCGATTCGACTGTGGCATGGCTGTCGTGTGGACCGCTGCCCTCAGGTGCAACGGGCATCGCGCTATCGGCCGATCCAGCCGGCTACGCGCAGGGCCTCTACGCCGCCCTGCGCGAACTCGACGCCGGCCCGGCCCAACGCATCCTCGTCATTCGGCCGCCCGCGGGCGAAGCGTGGGTGGCGATCCAGGACCGCTTGGGGCGAGCGGCGGTGGGGTCCGCAGCAAACGGCCAGTCGCCGTAGGAGCGCCCTCTGGGCGCGATGGGGTCTGGCCGCGAATTCAATCGCGCGCTGAGCGCGCTCCTACAGGAGCCCTCGCCACGCCTCTCCGCAGGAGCGCCCTCGGGCGCGATCGGGGCTTGCGGCCAGGACCTTTCGCGCGCAGAGCGCGCTCCTGCATGAAGCCAGGCCCGCGGCTACACTCAACCCCCCGCCGGATAGGCAAAGCTCGCGCCCAGGCCCAGCGGAATCCCGGCGCTCCACCACAGCAGCAGGAAGATCGACCAGACGATCAGGAAGGTCACCGAGTAGGGCAGCATCATCGCCACCACGGTGCCGATGCCGGTCGACTTCACATAGCGCTGGCAGTACACGACGACCAGCGGGAAGTAGGGCATCAGCGGGGTGATGATGTTGGTGGTCGAATCGCCGACGCGATAGGCGGCCTGGGTCAGGTCGGGCGAGATGCCGAGTTGCATCAGCATCGGCACGAAGATCGGCGCCAGCAGTGCCCACTTGGCCGAGGCCGAGCCGACGAAGAGGTTGACCAGGCCGGTCAGCAGGATGATGCCGATCAGCGTCGCGCCCATCGGCATGCCGATCGCCTTCAGCCCCTCGGCACCTTCGACCGCCAGCAGCGCGCCCAGGTTCGACTGCCCGAAGGCGGCGATGAACTGCGCGGCGAAGAAGGCCATCACCAGGTAATAGGCCATGCCATTCATCGACTTGGTCATCGCGGCGATGACATCGCGATGGGTCTTGAAGGTGCCGGCGGCGTAGCCGTAGACGATGCCGGGCAGGATGAAGAAGAGGAAGATCAGCGCCACGATGCTCTTCATCAGCGGCGCGTCGCCGGCGGTCAGCAGGCCGGCAGGATTACGCCAGGCCGAGCCCTCGGGGATGCTGGTGACGATCAGGGCCACCACGCCCAGTCCCATCGCCGCCAAGGCCAGCCACAGCGCGCGGCGCTCATGGGCGGCCAATGCGCCCATGTCCTGGCCCTTGTCGACATCATCGCCATCCACCGCCACCTGGCGCAGGCGCGGCTCGACGACGCGGTCGGTCAGGTACCAGCCGACCAGGATGATCACCAGGCACGAGCCGGCGGTGAAGTACCAGTTGTTGAGCGGGTTGAGCGTGACCGCCGGATCGATGAGCTGAGCCGCCTGCTGGCTCAGGCCCTGCAGCAGCGGATCGAGGCTCGAGGGCAGGAAGTTGGCGCTGAAGCCGCCGGACACACCGGCGAAGGCTGCCGCGATGCCGGCCAAGGGATGACGGCCAGCGGCATGGAAGATCACCGCGCCGAGCGGGATCACCAGCACGTAGCCGGCGTCGACCGCGCTGTGGCTGACGATGCCGACCAGGATCAGCATCGGGGTGAGCAACTGGCGGGCGGTGACCGCGAGCATCGCCCGCAGGCCGGCATTGATGAAGCCCGAGGAATCGGCCACGCCGATGCCGAGCATCGCCACCAGCACCACGCCGAGCGGATGGAAACCGACGAAGGTGGCGACCATGTTGCCGAGGAAGGCCGTGAGCCGGTCCGGAGCCAGCAGGTTCACGACCTCGATCGGTGCCTTGGTGCGCGGGTCGATCGCCGTGAAGTCCACCATCGACAGCAGCGCCGAGAGCACGGCGGTCACGAGCATCAGGATCAGGAACAGCACTGCGGGGTCGGGCAGGCGGTTGCCGATGCGCTCGACGGCATCGAGGGCGCGGGCGAGCGCCGTCCTGTTCGGGGCGGTGTCGGTCATGGGCCGAGGGTCCGTGCGGCGGGAATGTCATCGGAGTGTGACAGAGCCGTCTGTGTAGTCGAGGTCAATGCCCTCGGCAGGCCTTATGATGGGACGTCACCACCTCCGCCGGAGCCGCTCAGATGAAGACGTTCACCCGCTTGGCCGTACTGCTGGCGATTGCCTTTGCCATCGCCGGCTGCAACACCGTGCAAGGCATGGGCAAGGACATCAAGAAGGCGGGAGAGAAGATCGAGGATACGGCGACGCGCTGAGCGCTGTCGGCCGACGGGCGGCGCGCACCGTCGCCCACACCGTCCAGGCCGCGATCAGCAGCGATAACAGCAGCCACAGACCGCCCCACAGCCAGGTGCCGCCGCCGTACTCGTCGGCGAGCATCCAGGCATCGGACTTCAGGTGCGAGCGCTCGATGGTGTCGCTGAAAATGTCGCGTGGCACGTAGAGCAGGCTCATCACCCCGATCAGCCGGAGCGCGTAGTCACTGACGATCGCCGGCAGGAAGCGCGCGATTGCCAGCATCGCCAGCGCCATGCCGATCCCATAGGCCAGGCCGAACAGGTTGCGCATGAAGAAGACGGTGAGCATCGCCATCAGCAGCGCGAGGCCCGCCAGCACCTGGCGGTCGTGGCGGCTATGCGCCGCCGTCAGCAACAGGGCTGCCCCGATCAGCAGCGAGCCCAGGTAGCCCGCCGACAGCGTCAGGAAGC
>JANJUH010000431.1 GCA_024710675.1 Lysobacterales bacterium | reverse complement strand
TGCCAGCGAGCAGGTCCTCCGGGCTCAGCGTGCGCAAGCTCACTACGCCGGCCAGCGCGTCGCTGCCATAGAGCGTCGAGGCGGGGCCGCGCAGGATCTCCATGCGCGCCAGGAACTCGGTCTCGATCGCACCACGGCTGGCGTTGGAGAAGCTGCCGATCGCAAAGCCATCGGCCACCGGCACGCCGTCGATTTCGATGCCGACGCGATTGCCGGAGAGGCCGCGGATCGAGAAGCCGGAGAGGCCGAAGCGGGTGGCGTCTTCGGGCGCCGACACGCCGGGCTCGTAGCGCACCGCATCGGCAATGTCCTGCACCAGCATCTGGTCCAGGCGCTCGCGTTCGATCAGCGAGACGGTGCCGGCGACTTCGCGCGCCGGCTGTTCGGCGCGGCTGGCGACGCTGACGACGGCCTCGAGTTCGGTTGGATCGGTCGCCGCGGCGAGCGCGGCGGACAACAACAGGGGGGTCAACATGGCGGGGATCCTTCAGTTCTGGGGCGAGACTCGCAGATCCACTCGCGCAAGGGCCCTGATCCGGATCAATAAACGACTCGCATTCTCCTGCGAGCATTCATCATGCTGGTGCAAGGCAAGTGAATGCAGCACCAGTCGATTGCTTGACCTGAGTCATGGAGCGCACGGGCCTTGGCTGCGAGCGTGTCACCCAAGCCCGACAGATTGACGGGCATTTACCTGGAGAGAGCCCCATGTTGATCCGCAAGACCTTGCCATGGTTGATGGCACTCGCATTACCCGGCCTCGCGCTGGCCGACGACGTGGTCAACGAACGCCTGCCCAAGCAGGGCCTGCAGGCCGGTGAAGCGGCCTACCTGGCCCATTGCGCCGCCTGCCATCAGCCGAATGGCAAGGGCCTGCCGGGCGCTTTCCCGCCGGTGGCCGGATCGGACTTCCTGACCAACAACGACAAACCCAAGGTGATCGCCTCGATCCTGCAGGGCATCAGCGGCAAGCTGGTCGTCAACGGGGTTGAGTACAACAACGTGATGCCGGCGATGAGCCACATCTCCGACGCCGACATCGCCCACATCGTCAACTACATCTACAACAGCTGGGACAACCCCGGCGGCATGATCGCCGAGAAGGATGTCGCGGCGTCGCGCAAGACGCTGGCGGTGTCCGCCGACCCGGCGCAGGGCTCGCGCCATCCGGGGACCAAGGAAGCCGAGATGAAGTACACCGCCGGTGCTTCGGCGGTGCCCTCGGAGCAGGTCGAGATGGTGGTCAATCCGGACGCCCCGCCGATCAGCAAGCCGGAATTCGCACGCGCCACCGAGATCTTCTTCCAGCGCTGCGCCGGCTGCCATGGTGTGCTCCGCAAGGGCGCCACCGGCAAGCCGCTGACCCCGGACATCACCCGTCCCAAGGGCACGCAGTTCCTCGAGGCGCTGATCAATTACGGCTCGCCGGCCGGCATGCCGAACTGGGGTTCCTCGGGCGAGTTGACCCGTGAAGAGGTCAACATCATGGCCCGCTTCCTGCAGCACGATCCGCCGAATCCGCCCGAGTTCGGCATGAAGGAAATGAAGGACACCTGGAAGGTGGTGGTGCCGGTCGAGCAACGGCCGACCAAGCCGATGCACGACCGCAACATCGACAACTTCTTCGCCGTGACCTTGCGCGATGCCGGCAAGGTGGCGCTGATCGACGGCGACCGCAAGGACATCGCGGCGATCGTGCCCACCGGCTACGCGGTGCACATCTCGCGCGTCTCGCACTCCAGTCGCTACATCTACACGATTGGCCGTGACGCCAAGATCGATCTGATCGATCTGTGGATGAACCCGCCGCAGATCGTCGCCACGATCAAGATCGGCCTCGAGGCGCGCTCGGTGGAGACCAGCAAGTACAAGGGCTTCGAGGACAAGTACGCGATCGCCGGTGCCTACTGGCCGCCGCAGTACGTGATCATGGACGGCGGCACGCTCGAGCCGATGAAGATCGTCTCGACCCGCGGCATGACGGTCGACACCCAGGAGTACCACCCGGAGCCGCGCGTGGCGGCGATCGTCGCCAGCCACAACCACCCCGAGTTCATCGTCAACGTCAAGGAAACCGGGCGCATCCTGCTGGTCGACTACTCGGACATCGAGAACCTGCAGGTCACCACGCTCAACGCCGCGCGCTTCCTGCACGACGGTGGTTGGGACTCCACCAAGCGCTACTTCCTGACCGCGGCCAACCAGTCCGACAAGATCGCGGTGGTCGACTCGCTCGAGCGCAAGATGGTGGGCCTGGTCGATGCCACCAAGATCCCGCACCCGGGCCGTGGCGCCAACATCAGGCACCCGAGCTTCGGGCCGGTGTGGGTGACCAGTGCGCTGGGTAACGAGGAGATCACGATGATCGGCACCGATCCGGTGAACCATCCGGAGCATGCCTGGAAGCCGGTGGCGGTGCTCAAGGGTCAAGGCGGCGGCTCGCTGTTCGTCAAGACCCACCCGACCAGCAAGCACCTGTACGTCGACACCCCGCTCAACCCCGACCCGAAGATCAGCCAGTCCATCGCCGTCTTCGACGTCAACAATCTCGATGCCGGCTACAAGGTGCTGCCGATCGCCGATTGGGCCAAGCTCGGTCCGGGCCCGAAGCGCGTCGTCCAGCCCGAGTACAACAAGGCCGGCGACGAGGTGTGGTTCTCGGTGTGGAGCGGCCAGAACGAAGAGAGCGCGATCGTCGTGATCGACGACCGCACCCTGAAGCTGAAGAAGGTCATCAAGGGACCGGACATCGTCACCCCGACCGGCAAGTTCAACGTCTTCAACACGGTCAAGGACGTCTACTGAGTTTCCTCCGACCCATCGCAATGGGTCTCCCGAGCCCGGGTGCATGCATCGCACCCGGGCTTTTTTCGTTCCGGCCTCCCGCAATGAACCCTGAAGACGAGAAAGCCATGGTCGAGCGCTGGCGCACGGCTGCCGTGGCCGCCGCCCGCGTCGCCTGGGAGGAGGGCGGCTTGGCCGGGCTCTGCGTCGAGGGCCGCTTCGAGCTGGTGCTGGACCGGCTCGCCCGGCTGCCCGAACCCAAGGTCCCTCGCCAGCCATCCGCTTGACCCAGGTCAGTGCATCGGCAGCAGGCGCCCGGAGAGGATCGCGGCGGTCCCGCTCCCACAGGCATCCGCCAACGCTCCCATGCACGATCTGCGCAGCTTCCTGACGCGCCTGGAATCCCGCGGCGATCTCTTGCGGGTGGGCGAGGAGGTCGACCCGCGGCTGGAGAGCACCGAGCTGTGCCGGCAGGTCCTGCGCGCGGGTGGGCCGGCGCTGCTGATGAGCCGTCCGCGCGGATCCGCGCACCCGCTGCTCGGCAATCTCTACGGTCACCGCCGCCGCATCGAGGCCGCGCTCGGCGGTCGTCCGCTGGCCTCGCTGCGCGAGCTCGGCCGGCTCCTCGCCGCACTGAAGTCGCCGCGCTGGCCGCCGACGCTGAAGGACGCGCTGCGGCAATGGCCGGAGTTCGCGCAGCTCGCCCACGTGGCGCCGAAACGGGTCGCCGAGGCCCCCTTCGAGGACTGCGTGCTGGCTGGCGAGGACGTCGACCTTGCGCGCCTGCCGATCCAGCACTGCTGGCCCGAGGATGCCGGGCGGCTGCTCACTTTCGGCCTGGTGATCACCCGCGGCACCCGCCAGGCGCGGCAGAACGTGGCGATCTACCGCCAGCAACTGATCGGCCGCAACCGTCTGATCATGCGCTGGCTACCGCACCGCGGCGGCGCGCTCGACTACGCCGACTGGCAGGCCGCCCATCCCGATCGTCCCTTCCCGCTGCTGGTCGCGATCGGGGCCGACCCGGCGACGATGCTGGCGGCGGTGGCGCCGATCCCCGACACCCTGGGCGAGCACGAGTTCGCCGGGCTGCTGCGTGCCGAGCGCAGCCGCTTGTGGCCCAGCCGCGCCACCGGGCTCGATGCGCCGGCCGGCGCCGAGATCCTGCTCGAGGGCCACATCCGGCCGGGCGACGTGGCGCCCGAGGGACCTTTCGGCGATCACACCGGCTACTACAACGCGCGCGCCGAGTTCCCCGTATTCACCGTCGAGCGCATGCTGCACAGGCGCGACGCGATCTACCACGGCAGCTACATGGGCCGCGCCCCGGATGACGAGCCCTCGGTGCTGGCCTCGGCGCTCAACGAGGTCTACGTGCCGCTGCTGCAGACGGTGTATCCGGAGATCGTCGATTTCCATCTGCCACCGGAAGCCTGTTCCTACCGAATCGCGGTGGTGGCGATCCGCAAGCAATACCCGGGCCATGCGCGGCGGATCATGATGGCGGTGTGGTCCTACCTGCGGCAGTTCACCTACACCAAGTACGTGATCGTGGTCGATGCCGACATCGATGCACGCGACTGGTCGCAGGTGCTGTGGGCGATGGCGACCCGCGCCGATCCGGTGCGCGACACGCTGCTGGTCGACAACAGCCCGATCGACTACCTCGATTTTGCCAGCCCCACGCCGGGCCTGGGCGGTAAGCTAGGTCTCGACGCGACGCTCAAGGGCGCCGCCGAGACCGGCGGTCGCGCGCCCGGCCGGCCGATCGTCCCCGACCCCGCGGCTGCACGCCGCATGGCCGAGTTGTGGGCGCGTATCGGCGCCCCCGGCCGTCCGCCCACCCAGGAGACCCCGCGATGGAACTCGTGAGCCCGGCCGGCAACCTGCCGGCGCTGGAAGCCGCGGTCGCCGCCGGCGCCGATGCGATCTACGTCGGCTTCCGCGACCAGACCAATGCGCGCGCCTTTCCCGGGCTCAATTTCAGCGAGAACGAACTCGGCCGCGGCATCGCCCATGCCCATCGCCACGGCCGCCGCGTCTACATCGCGCTCAACACCTACGCCGAGACCGCGCGCCTGCAGGACTGGCAGGCGGCGGTCGATCGCGCCGCAGGCCTGGGCGCCGACGCCATCATCGTCGCCGACCCGGCGGTGCTCGACTACGCCGCGCGCCGGCATCCGGCGCTGCCGCGGCATGTCTCGGTGCAGGGCTCGGCGACCACCGCCGCCGCGCTCTCCTGGCTGTACGAGCGCTTCGGCGTGGCGCGCGCGGTATTGCCGCGGGTGCTCAGCGTCGAGCAGGTCGAGCGCGTCGCCGCGGCGGCGCCGGTGCCGCTCGAGGTCTTTGCCTTCGGCAGCCTGTGCATCATGGTCGAGGGGCGCTGCCAGTTGTCGAGCTACCTGACCGGCGCCTCGCCCAATCGCCACGGTGTCTGCTCGCCGGCGCGCTTCGTGCGCTGGGAAGAACATCCCGATGGGGGCCGCAGCGTGCGCCTGAACCAGGTGCTGATCGACCGCTACGAGCCCGACGAAGCCGCCGCCTACCCGACCGTCTGCAAGGGCCGCTTCGCGGTGCAGGGCGAGATCTTCCACGCGCTCGAGGAGCCGACCAGCCTCAATACCCTGCCGCTGCTGCCGCGCCTGCGCGCCGCCGGGGTCAAGGCGCTGAAGATCGAAGGCCGCCAGCGCGGCGCTGCCTACGTGCGCGCGGTGGTCTCCACCTGGCGCGCCGCCATCGACAGCCTGCCGGCGGCCGGCGAGGAATGGACCCTGCGCGCCGACTGGCAAGGCACGCTCGCCCACCACGCCGAAGGCCACCAGACCACGCTCGGGCCGTATCACCGGGCCTGGCATTGAGGAAAGCGGTGAGTGGCAAGGGGCTGGATCTTTCGGCACCGACATGACGCCCCTCGCCGGCCGCCCACGGCGGCACCGTCTCCCCACCAGCGGGGAGAGGGTCACTCGGGTCCTTCTCCCCGCTCGCGGGGAGACGGTGGGTCCGCAGGACCCGG
>JANJUH010000424.1 GCA_024710675.1 Lysobacterales bacterium | reverse complement strand
GGCGGCCAGCGTCGTCATCGACCCGGTCGACGCCCAGGTCGCCGCACGCAACTGCACGCTCACGATCCGCGCCGCCCACATCAGCGATGTCGACGCGGCCGATCCGCCGGACAATCTCGCGGGCGATGTCAACGTGGCGATCGAGTACGGTGGTGTCGCCGAGAACGACAGCTACAACGTGAGCCCGCACCTGACCCTCGTCATCGACAGCGGTGTACAGGGCGGCCGGGTGACGGCGAATGATTTGATCGGCGGTGGCACGATCACCGGCTTTGGGCCGACCCTGGGCGCGGCCAATGGCACCGTCCCGAACGGCGTCAACGCCATCACCGCCGGCGGGGTCGGCGGCCGGGTGATCCTCGCGGCGAACGGCGGCTTCACGTACCTGCCGGACGCGGGTGACAACGCCGCCAGTGGCGCAGCGACCTTCTTCTACACCGTCACCGGTGGCGATACGGCGCAGGTCACGCTGAACTTCGAGAACGAGGAGTTCCTCTGGTTCGTCGACGACAACGCAGCGAGCCCGATCTGCACGGGCGGCAATGTCGGCACCCAGGCCTGCCCGGCGACGGCGCTCTCGACCGTGGCTTCGGTCGACACCGCCAACGACCTGATCTTCATCGACTCGGGCAGTTACACCTGCGGCATCGTCCTCGAGACCGGGACCACGGTGATCGGCAACGGTTCCTCCGGCACGCTCACCGCGTTGGCGGCCAGCAGGGTCACGCCAGTCGCCGGCAGCAGTTTCGCGCCCTATGACGCCCTCAACGGCACCGACCCGCAACTGACGTCGTCGGCGGCTGATTGCATCACGCTGGCGTCTGGCAACACCCTGCGCGGCCTCACCATCGGCAATACCGGCAATTTCGCGGGGCTCGTCGGCACGAGCTACGGCACACTGACCGTGGCCGAGACCACGATCAGCGGGACCGGCCAGATCCTCAATCTCGATAACGGCACCGTCAACGCCAGCTTCGATGCTTTGGCGTCGAATTCGTCAGACAATAGTTTCGCCGCGCTGCGCGTCGCCAACTCGACGGTCAACCTCACATCGGTGGCCGGCACTTCGATCAGCGGCGTTGCCGGCAATACGCTCGCGATCGACCTGATCTCGAACAGCGGGACTGGTTTCGTCTTCGGCGGCACGACCGTCAACAAGTCGACCGCTGGCACGGCAGTGCGCCTGGGCAACGGCAGCGTGCAGTCGGCGCCGGTCAACTTCGGCACGCTGGACATCACCAGCGGCAACGGTACCGCGCTGGAACTCAATCGGCAGACCGGCACGGTGACGGCCACGGCGGGTACGATCGCGGCGACCAATGGTCCGGCGATCACCAGCACGACGGCCAGTGGCACGACCCCATTCGCTGCCACCCTGACCAACGCCAGTTCCACGAACAGCCCGGGCGCCGGCATCGATGTCGGCCAGATCAGCGGCTCACTGGTGATCGGCGGCGGCAGCATCAGCGGCTCCACCGGCACCGCGTTCGCGGCGCAGGGCGCGCTCGGCACCATCAGCTACGGCGGCAGCATCGCCAAGACCAGTGCCGGCTCGCTGGTCACGGTGACCGGGGCCGGCACCGGCAACCTCACGTTGTCGGGCGCGCTCTCCTGCACCATCAATTGCGGCACCGGGGCGGGCAGTGCCGGTTTGCGGGTCAGCAACCGGGTCGCCGGCACGATCGCCTTCACCGGCGCCAGCAAGGTGTTCTCGAGCAGCGCCGGCAACCCCGGGGTCAGCCTCGACGCCAACAGCGGCGCCACGGTCAACTTCAGTGGCGGCGGGCTGGCGATCACCACCACCGGCGGCACCGGCTTCAGCGCCACCAACGGCGGTGCGGTGGGTGTGAGCGGCAGCGGCAACACGATCGCATCGACCACCGGTGCAGCCCTGGTGATCGACCACGCGAGCCAGCAATCGACAGCCCTGGAATTCGCCAGCATCACGGCCTCCGGCGGCACCAGCGGCCACGGCATCCTGCTCGACAACATCAACGGATCGGTGACCGTCACCGGCGCCACTGCGATCGGCCCGAAGACCACCGCCGGCATCGAGATCAGCAATTCCAGCGTTGCCATGCAGTTGTCCACGGCCAGCACGGTCACGATCTCCAACCGCCCCAGCACCGGCATTCGCATCGCCAACACCAGCGGCCTGATCAATGTCGGCAACACCACGATCAACAGCGTGGGCGTCGGCACGCCGGCCATCCGCATCGATGCATCGAGCAGCGCGATCACCTTCGCCCAGACCAACATCGACATGGGCAGCGCCGGCGGCAACGAGGACTTCCTGACCGGTCCGGGAGGCTCCGCCGACACCTTCACGCCGGGCAACAACAATGGCGACGGCGACGCGATTTACGTCACCGGGCTCACGGGCAGCCTGACCATCAACGGCGGCACCATCACGCGGCCAGGCGACGATGGCATCGACATCCGCAACTCGCGCAACCTGAGCCTGAACGGCATGAGTTTCGTCGAGGCCGGTCGCTCGCCATCCGCGGGCTGCGTCGACTGCAACAGCTCCGGCGTCCAGGCCTACGCGCTCACCGGCAGCAACAGCGTGAGCAACTCGAGCTTCCTGCGAGGCCGCCTGCGCAACTTCTACATCAGCAATCCCGCGGGCGTGACGACGCTGGATATCAGCGGTTCGACCTTCGACGACACCCGTGGACAGGGCACGCCGGCCACCGACAACCTGCAGATCTACACCAGCGGCATCGCAACGGCCGCCTTCAACATCACGAACTCGACCTTCCTGCGTTCGGCCACGCACCAGATCAACGCCGTATCGAAGGACAATTCGGTGATCTCGGAACTCGACATCACCGGCATCACGATGCGCAACGACGGTGGGGCGAGTTCCGGTGTCTTCGTCGATGCCCTTGGCGCATCGAGCATTGCCTTCAACCTGATCAACAACCCGCAGCTCTACACGCAGGACGAGAACGTCGTCACGGTGGCCGCCACCGGCACTGCCCAGGTCCAGGGGCGCATCCAGAACAATGCGGACATGCGCTTCAGCACGGCCAGCGCCGGGGGCTCGGTCTTCGGTGGCATCCGGCTGCTGTCCGATGGCAGCACCTCGCGCGTCACGGTCGACGTGAGTGGCAACACGCTGCTCGTGGACAATGGCACCACTGGCTTCGGGCCGAGCGTCCAGGGTGACGGTTCAGCACGCATCGACACGCGCTTCGCCAACAACCGGGTGACCGCTGCCGGCGTGGCCGGGATTCCGCTCGATGCGATCAATGGTTTCGTGAACCCCACAGTGGGACCGGCGACGGCCAAGGTGCTGTGCATGACCCTGACCGGCAATACGGTCGACGGTATCTGGGCACGCGCCGCGCGTGCTCGGGCCTTCAGTCCGACGGCGACCTATGTCACCGGCTACAGCGGCAGCTTCGCGGCCACATGGGCGGCACAGGGCAATGTCAGCGGGGCCTTGCTGGTGGCCGAATCGGCGAGCGGTGGCGGCATCGTCGGTGCTCCGCCGGTGGCGTGCGCGACTCCGGGCCATCCCATGCCCTGATCCGCGAGATCGGGATGCAGAGGAGAATCTCCGGCTCCTGTGGGTCGGGATTCTCTTGGGTGGGGATTCATCCCGACACTTCTGCTCGATTTGGTGAAGGGCGTCCGGATAAATCCGGACCCACAGATGAATCAGAACCCACATCCGTCATTCCGGACCCGTCGGGCGCGTGGTGCCGGGGGCGAGCCCGATCGGTCTCGCTCAAACCGCGTGCAGCAGGAAGGCCCGGGCACTCTTCCAGTGACGCTGGACGGTGCGCAGCGAGACCTGCTTCAAGCTGGCGATCTCCTCGAGTTCGAGGCCGGAGAACACGCGCAGGGCGACCAGTTCGGCCAATTCGGGATCGCTCTGCTCGAGCGCCTGCATCGCCTGTTCCCAGTCGATCAGCTCGATCCAGTCGTCGAAGCCGCTGGCGGTCTCGCTGCCTTCGGCCTGCACGTACAGGCGGATGCGTTCGAGTTCGGCGCCGCGGGCGCGCTGGCGGTCGATCCAGATCTGGCGCATGGCGCTGGCGGCGATGCGGAAGAAATGCGCCCGGTTTTCGGCCTGCACGCCGCTGCCATCGGCCAGTTTCAGCCAGGTCTCGTTGACCAGCATGGTCGGCGACAGCGTGGCGCGCGGGTCGGCATGCAGGCGACGTGCCGCGAGGCTCTTCAATTCGCGCTGGATGGCCTCGAAGGCGGCATCGAAGGCGGCGCGATCACCGCTGGCCGCTCGTCGAATCCACAGTGTGACGTCGGACATGGGGGCTCCCGGATCAGGGACCGCGAGTATCCACCGGATCAGCTGCGTCCCGCCTGTCGCAAGCAGAGGATGACTCCGTAACTTTGCTCGTGATGCCGACAACCCGTATCCAGTAGCCCCGCGCCGATGCCATCCTGATCGCCATGGACACGACCACTGCCCTGAAGAGCGACATCGAAATCCGTCGCCTGATCCGCCTACGCTGGGGCGAGCTGCGCCCATTGTTCGAGCAGGCGATGGCCTTGCCGGCAGCGCGTCGCGCGCACTGGCTCGAAGAGTTGGCTGCCGACGAGTCTGCACGCGCGGCGCTGCGCCGGATGCTGGCCGATGCGATGGAGGGGGGCGAGGACGAGGAAGGCGCGGAGCCCGAAGCCGGGTTGCCCGCGCGCATCGGCCGCTACCAGGTGCTGCGCGAACTGGGCCGCGGCGGCATGGGCGTGGTCTACCTCGCCGAGCAGACCGCGCCGCGCCGGCAGGTGGCGATCAAGCGCCTGTCGATCACCAGCGAGCCCAGCCTGCGCGCGCGCTTCGTGCGCGAGGGTGAACTGCTGGCGCGGCTCTCGCATCAGGGCATCGCGCAGGTCATCGAGGCCGATGTCGATGGCGCCGGCCACCCCTATCTCGTCATGGAGTATGTCGACGGCGTCGACCTCGCCCGCCACGCCGCCACGCTGCCGCGTGCCGGGCGCCTGGCCTTGTTGGCGCAGATCGCCGATGCGGTCGAACACGCGCACGCACGCGGCGTCGTCCATCGCGATCTCAAGCCCTCGAACATCCTGGTGACGGCGGCCGGCGAGCCCAAGGTGCTCGATTTCGGCATCGGCCAGGAAGCCGGCGTCAGTAGCACGTTGACCCAGACCGGCATGCTGATGGGCACGCCGGCCTACATGAGCCCGGAGCAGGCCGCCGGTGATGCGGCGGCCGATGCGCGCAGCGATGTCTACGCGCTTGGCGTGATCGGCTACGAGTTGCTCGCCAACCGCCTGCCGCTGCCGGTCTCCGGGCTGACGCCGCTCGAGGCCCTGCGCGTGGTCGGCCATGACACGCCACCGCCGCTGGCGCGCCTCGATCCCAGCCTGCGCGGCGACCTCGATACCGTCATCGGCACCGCGTTGGCGCGCGAGCGCAGCCTGCGCTACCCCAGCGCCGGTGCATTCGCCGACGACCTGCGCCGGGTGCTGGCCCACGAGCCGATCCGCGCGCGCAGGCCAGGTGCGTGGCGGCGCGCGCTGCTGTACGCCCGGCGCAAGCCCGCCCAGGTCGCCGCCATCGCGGTGGCGCTGGCCGGTGTGCTCGGCGGCAGCGCGCTGGCAGTGGGCTATGCGGTCGATGCGGCGCGCGAGCGCGATCGTGCCCAGGCCGCGCTCGCCGATGCACGCGACACCCAGGCCGCGCTCGCGCGCGTGTTCGCCGCGGGCAATCCCTCGCTTGTCGGCAAGCCCGACGTCGCCTTCCGCGACGTGCTCGCCGCCACGCCGGCGCAGATCGCCGACCTGCCGCCCGCGATCCGCCTGACGGTGCAGTACACGGTGGCGCAGGCCCGCGCGCAGATCGGCGACCAACTCGCGGCCATCGACGCCTTTGCTGCCGCCGTGCGCATCGCCGAAAAGCTGGGCGAGCCGCGTGCCCGCGCGCAGGCCGAGATCCGACGGATCATGGTCGCCTACGATCACGTGGACCTCGCCGAGTCCGAGCGCGCGATCGCGGCCGTGCTCGCCGACCCCGTGGTGCAGGCCGACCCGATCCTGCACGTGGCGGCCCTGCTCGTCGGCACCGAGATCGCGGCGGCCACGGCCCGCATCGAAACGGCCGTGCAGCGCTTCCAGGCGGCGCGCGCGCGCTGGCCCGAACTTGCCGGGCGCACACCCCCCATCGATGACGCGGGTCTCCTCGCCGAGATCGAGGTGAATGCCCTGGTCATCGAGATGTCCGTGATGTCCTTCGGCCTGCCCGGTGCCCGCCCGGCGGAGGCCTACGTGGCCGCCGCGCACGAGGCGCAGGCGCGCCTGGCATCGGTGTTCGCGCCGGACGATCCGCGTTACGCCATGCTCGGTGTGATCGCCGAATACCTGCCCGATGCGATCGCCGGCGAGGCGACGTGGCGGCAGCGCCTGATCGCATCGGTCGACGCCCAGGTGCCAAGACTCGGGCCCGGCCATCCGACCATCGTTGCCCGGCTGCGCGTTGCCCAGGACATGGCGAATTTCAAGCAGATGTTCGACGTGGCCTTGACCCGGCGACTGATGGAGGCCCTGCGCGAAGCCGACGGCAGCCCGCGCGCACGCCTGCGGGAGACGACCTTGCGTTCGAGCAACGGCATGCTGTCCGCGCTGGGCGTGACGACCGCAAACCTTGTCGCGATGCGCGACGCCGTGTGCGGAATGCGGTCGGGAAGTGACCTCGACTGTATCAGCGCCGACCTGGTGATTGCTGATGCCGACATCGCCGAAGGGCGCAGGAATGCCGGATTGGCACGCCTCGACGTCCTCCTCGAGGAAGGCGCTGCGCTGCCGCCGTCGATCGCGCAGATGGTGTTCGCGCAGGTCGCCTCTCTGTATCGCGGGCTCGGGCGCGAGGCGGATGCGATCGCGGCGGCCGAGCGCGCCGTCGCCGCCGTGCAGGCCAACGACGAACTGCCGCAGCAGTCGCGTGACGTTGTCCTGATGGCCGTATCGTGGCAGTTTCGCCCGACGCGCTGCGACCGCGTGCTCGACCTGATCGGCCCGATCGAGGCGCGGCTCGCGAGCTATCCCGCCATCGGCGGCGACACGCTGGCGCGGCTGCTGGCGACCTGCGAGGTGCGCGTGGGGCGCGACCCGGCGGCAGCGCTGGCTCGGCTTGCGCCGTGGTGGGAGAAGGCGCGCGAGCCCGGGGTCGACCCGATGTTCCGCCACGAGATGATCAACGGGCATCTGGAGATCTTCCACGTGCTCGGCCGCGACGCCGAATTCGCGCAGTGGGCGCGCGAACTGGTCGCCGTCGAGGCTGCCGGTGTCGATGTGGAACACACGCCGGCCTATCGGGCGCCCTGGATGGTGCGCGCACGGCAGGTGGCGGGTGGGGCGGGGGCCTCGGCAGCGCCGTGAGCGATGACCCGGGTCGCAAGACGTGGACTTCCAGCATCACCGAATCGCACCGTCGGTGACAGCCTGTCGCGCTCCGCGCGCGGCACCGTAATTGTGGGACATCGATGACCACCCGGTGATTCCGATGTTTCCGACGATCTTCCGCTACGCTGCCCTTGTCGGCGCATTCCTGCTGCCGGCGCCGACGCTGGCGCAGCCAGGCAGCGATCTGCCGCCCGCCGGCAGCCTCATCGACGAGCCCTGCGAGATGGCGCTTGCCGAGCCGGCGCTGGCCAGACGCCTGCGCTGTGCTCGCCTGCACGTCATGCGCGATCCTGCCGATCCGGCAGCCGGCCTCTTCGAGATCGCGGTGGAGATCCGCCGTAGTGCGACACCCAAGGAGGGTGCCGCGCCGGTGCTGCTCCTGCACGGCGGACCCGGCGGACAGATGACGCGCTGGATCGGCATGGGTGTGCGCGATCCCGCGCCCGGGCACGATCTCGTCACCTTCGACATGCGGGGTGGCGGGCGCAGCACGCCGCGGGTCTGCGACGATGCCTTTTCACGGCTGATGGCAGCCTTCGTGCATCGCGATGGTCCGTTGGCGGCTGCCGCCGAGCGCCAGCGCATCGTGGCCGAGTGCCGGGCTGAGTTCCTGGCCGCGGGACTTGATGCGCAGCACTTCGGTACCGTGCCGAATGTCGCCGATGCCGAAGCGCTCCGGCAGGCGCTGGGCATCGAGCGCTGGCTGCTGTTGGGCGAGTCCTACGGCACCACGGTCGCGGCGCATTACCTTGCGACCCACCCGGGACGCATCGAGGCTGCCGTGCTCGATTCGCTGTATCCGGCTGACGAGCACATCCTGCCGACTGCGGAGATGCAGGGCCGGCTGGTGGATCGCCTGGCGGCCGACTGCCGCGCCGACCCGTCTTGTGCGGCGCGCTTTCCAGACTTTGGTCGCGCGCAGCTCGATGCCGCGGTCGCCGCGCTCGATGCGGAACCATTGGTCGTTGGCCGCGGCGATGCGCGGCGCGTGCTCGATGGCCTCGCGCTGCGCCAACTGGTGATGGTGGTGGCCTCCTTCGAGGCGGGGGCGCGCAGCCTTCCCCTGTTGGTCGATGCCGCAAGCCGGCGCGATGCCCCCGTGCTGGCCGGGCCGCTGTCGATGCTGTCCGGTAGTGACGATGACGCGGCCAATCTTGCCGCCATGCTGGCTACCGACTGCCGCGACCGGGCACGTCATCACGCCGGTAGCGGCATGGCCGATCCGCTGACACTGCTGAGTGGCCTGTCGAGCTCGATCTGTGGCGAATGGACCCGTCATGGCGAGGCGCCGCGCTGGCCGCAGCCGAGTGCAGTGCCGGTGTTGGTGCTGGCTGGCGGCTACGACAGCTTCCAGCCGAATGCGCCGGTCATTGTTGCCGCCATGGGTGACTTGGCCGGGCTTATCGAGATTCCCCACGCTGCCCATGTCGCCCGCGGTGCAGGCGCCTGTGTGCGTGATCTCACCAGTGCCTTCCTCGCCGCGCCTACCGCATCGCTGGAAACCGATTGCGTCGCGACGATGCAGGGGCCGGCTTTCCTGACCGCAGTGACCGCACTGCGTGGCGCGGTGTCGACGGCGCAGGTGCTGACCCGGGGTGAGCCACCCCCTGCTGCCCTGCTCCTTGCCATCGGCGCAGCGCTGTTGTCCGTACTCGCCGCGCTGTGGGCGTGGATCGGGCGCCGTCGGCTCTCACACATGTCGGCAGCTGCCGCGCTGCCCCCGGCATGGATGGCTGGGACCGTTTCTCTCGCCGCGGTGCTGGCTCCGGCGGTGTTGCTGGTCTCCACCGATCCGATGGCGTCTGCCGTGCTGGGCTACGGCCTGCCCGCCGGCTGGGCCTGGCTGCCCTGGCTGAGCCTGTTGCCAGCGTTCGCAGGCGCGGCGGCATTGCTGCGCGGCGCGACTCGCTGGTCGACGCGGACTGCGGGCACCGCGGCCATCGCGTGTACCCTTGGCCTGGTGATCGCCGGCTGGAGTCCCATCGGATAGGGAAGCGGGAGTTTGGCGGAAGCGGAGTCGGCTCGCCACTCGCGGGAGTGGCGGCGGGCGCTTGCCCCCGGGGGCATACAGCCGCCAGCGGATATGCGAGTCTTCCAGCCGCCCTGACTCGGGTGGTCTGGAGGGCATGACGGGTGGAGAGCGCGCGCTCGGCTGGCGGTCGGCCGAAGGGAGACCTGGTGCGGGTGGCGAAGTCCCCCGCCCGCTGCCCGCTGATGCCTTGCCCGTTGCCCCTCCGACACGCTGCCTTGGCCCTTGTCACGCTCGGGGGCGGCTTGCTGCCTTGGCTGCTCCTGATCGCAGCCGTCTTCGTCTCGCAGCCCGTGGCCAGCGAATCCGATCTTCAGGCCGAACTCGACCGCGCCACCCAGCTCGGCATCAGCGCACCCTGGCAGGAAACCCGCGCGGCCCTCGATGCCCTGCGGCCCCGCCTGGCCACGGCGAGCAAGGAGCAGCGCGGTGAGTTCCTGTTGCTCGACGCGCGCAACCATGCGCTGGCGGGTGAATCCGACGAGGCACTCGAGCTGATCGACGGATTCCTGTCCTCCGATCCGCTGCAGGCCCAAGCGATGAGGGCCTACAGCCTGGGCGCCAACATCGCGATGATCGCGCGGCGCTACGAGCGTGCCTTCGAGTTGCTGGAGCAAGGACTGGCACTCGATCCCGGACTGGTTGACGACGACGGCCTGCTCGGCCTGCTGAGTGTCGCGTCCTATGTGCACGGCCAGGCCGGCCAGCCGGCGCGGGCGCTCGAATACGGCGTCCGTGCCATCGATTACGCCGAACGCAGCGGCGATCTGCGCGATCGCTGCGTGGTCCAGCAGAGGGCGGCGGCGGCGTACAAGGTGGCTGCCGATGCCGGACAGGCCGAGCAGCACTACCGGCAAGCGGTACAGCTCTGCGCCGAAGCGAAGGATCCGGTGTTCGAGGAAGTCTCGCGCTATGGCCTCGCCGACCTCCTCAGGGAGACCGGGCGCCTGGACGAGGCCGAGGCCCTGTTCGAGCAGGCCATCGCCGGCCTGGGTAAGTCCGGCTACGTGATCGGCCAGGAAGAAGCCCGCTTCTTCCGCGCCCGTTTGTGGCTTGCCCGCGGTCGCGACGAGCAGGCCACGGCTGAATTGCTGTCGCTGCTCGATGGGATGCGCCAGCGCGAGCATTGGGATTACCTCGCCGAAAGCCTGGAGACACTTGCCGACATCGAACTGCGCAAGGGTGACCCCGCGCAGGCGGCCCTGCACTGGCGCGACGCGATTGCGGCACGCGAGCAGCATGTCGATCGTGACCGCGCACTGCACCTGGCGGCGCTCGGCGTCGAGTTCGATCTTAAGCTCAAGGAGCAGGAGCTGGCCTTGCTGCGCGAGCAGTCGCGCGTGGCCGAACTCGAGCGCAAGTCACAGCGGCAGCAGACCCGCTTGCAGATCCTGACCGCGACAGCGGCAGCGCTCCTGGCCCTGGTCCTCGGCTTGCTGCTGGTGCAATCGCGGCGAGGGCGCAGTCGCCTCGTCG
>JANJUH010000418.1 GCA_024710675.1 Lysobacterales bacterium | reverse complement strand
GCGGCACGCGGCGCGGTCGAGGATGCCGGGCGCAAGACCGGCGAACTCTTGTCGAAGGTCGCCAGCCTGCTGTGGCAGAAGCCCGAGGATTTCACCGATGCGATCCGTGCCCTCAAGCGCCAGCGCGGCGAGTTGTCCGGGCTCAAGGAACAACCACATGTGGATGGCGTCGCCGTCGATGCGCTGGATGCGCGCATCGTCGAGGAACAGGGCCGCATCGGCGAGCGCGCGCTGCGCTTCTTCGCCGAGCCGGCGGCCTTCGCGGCGCTGCGGCAGGGCCTAGCGGAGTCGGCGCAGGCGATCGAGGTGGCCAAGACCTCGGGCGCGCTGGCCGCGGTCTCCGAGCGACTCGATGGCCTCGCCGAATCGCTGGATGGCCTCGGCGAGCTGATCGCCGGTTTCGAGCAGAGCGACGCGCAACAGCGCGCCAGCCTGCTCGGCCAGACCAGCGCGCTCTATGCCGAGGTCAATCGCCTGCAGGCGGTGCTGCGCGGCCGCCGCGAGATCTTGCTGGAGCAGGAGCAGGGCCTGGAGTTCGGGGCCCAGCTCACGGTACTCGAGCAGTCGCTGGCCAACCTGCTGTCGCGTGCCGAGACGCCGGAAGCCATCGACGAGGCGCTCGCCCGCACGCTCGGCACCATCGAGCAACTGGAAGGCCGCTTCGGCAGCCAGCCGGGCTTCCTCGGCGAACTGGTGACCCGCCGCGAGGCTGCGCTCGAAGCCTTCGCCGCGCGCCGCGAGCAGATCGGCGCGCAGCGTGCCCGTCGTGCCCAGGGCTTGCGCGAGGCGATCACCCGCGTGCTCGACGGCGTGCCGCGGCGCATCGCGCGACTGAGCAGCACCGAGGAACTCAACGCCTTCTTCGCCGGAGACACGCTGGTCGAGCGCGCCCGCGTGCAGCTCGGCGAGCTGCGCGCGCTCGGCGATGCGGTGGCCGCCGATGAGCTGGATGGCCGCCTGCGCAGCATGAAGGAAGCGGGACTGCGCGACCTGCGCGACCGGCTCGACCTCGGCAGCGCCGGCGAGTCGTTGACGCTCGGCCGCCACCGTTTCACGATCGAGCGGCGACCGCTCGAACTGGCGCTGTTGCACGACGAGCGTGGCCTGTCGCTGCAACTGACCGGCACCGATTACCGCGTGCGGCTGGACGAGCCCGCCGCCGAACAGCATCGCAGTGTCTGGGGCCAGGTGCTGCCGAACGAAACCACCGAGGTCTATCGCGCCGAGTTCCTGGCCTGGCGGCTGTGGCGGCGGGCAGGGCAGGGCGATGCCGTCGTGCAGGCGGCGCTGGCCGCCGGGGCCGGCGAGCAACTGGCGCAGGTGGTCGCGGAAGAAGCACTGAAGCATCCCGCCGAGGATTACCAGCGCGGCGTGCACGATGCCGATGCGGCGCGGATCCTGGCCGAGCTGGCGCGCATTGCCGCGCAGGCCGGGGAGCTACGCTGGCCGGCGCCGGCGCGGGTGCTGGCGCAGATGGCGTATGCCGCGCTCGATCCGGGCGAACAGGGCGCCTCGCGCGCGCTGGCCGCCGGTTTGTCGTGGTTCCTCGCGCGCGGACAGGCGATGCCGGTGCCGCCCTCGTGGACGCAGCGGCTCGAGCAGGCCGCAAACGCGCTCGGTCTGCCGGCCACGCCCGCGCGTCTCGATGCCGCCGCGCGCCACCTCGCCGCCAGCCTTTCCGCGGCACCGACAGCCTTCGCCGCGAGCGCCGAGGCGCTCGACCTCGCCGAGCGTTGCACCCGCGAGCTGCCGAAGAACGCGCTCGCGGCGCTCGAATCCTCACTCGCGCCGGGCGAGAAGCTGGAGTTGGCGCGGAGCTGGTGTGCCGTCATCGACCCCGCAGCGGCGTCGGCAACGCAACTGGAGGCTGCCGCCATTCTCTGCCTGCCCGCGCTGCCGCGCGAGCGCGTGAACGTCGCTCTGCATACCCGTATCGAGGGTTTGGCCGGTGAGCATCCGCGCGTGCAAGGCGGCGTGCTGGCGCTCGATTTTCCGGAGTTCCTCGAACGCCTCGCTCACCACGAACAGGTCATCTCACCCGAATGGCACGCCTTCGCCGCGCTGCGCCACAAGCTCAGCGAGCGCGAGCGGGCCCGACTTGGGCTCGATCGCTTCCTGGCCAAGCCACTCGCGGGCTTCGTCCGCAATCGCCTGATCGACGAGGTCTACCTGCCACTGGTCGGCAACAACCTCGCCAAGCAGATCGGCACGTTGGGTGACGCCCGCTCGGACCGCTCGGGCCTGCTCTTGCTGATCTCGCCGCCGGGTTACGGCAAGACCACGCTGATGGAGTACATCGCCGATCGCCTCGGCATGATCTTCGTCCGTGTCAACGGTCCCACGCTGGGCCACGAGGTGACGTCGCTCGATCCCGCGCAGGCCCCGCACCGCGGCGCCGGCGACGAGCTGGTCAAGCTCAACCTGGGCCTGGCGATGGGCGCCAACGTGATGCTCTACGTCGACGACATCCAGCACTGCTCGCCGGAGTTCCTGCAGAAGTTCATCTCGCTGGCCGACGGCACGCGGCGCATCGATGCGGTGGTCGATGGCGTGGCGCGCACCATCGACATGCGCGGCAAGCGCTTCGCGCTGGTGATGGCCGGCAATCCTTACACCGAGTCCGGCGAGGCCTTCCGCATTCCGGACATGCTGGCCAACCGCGCCGATGTCTACAACCTCGGCGATGTGCTGAGCGGCCGCGAGGCGCTGTTTGCCGACAGCTACATCGAGAACGCGCTGACCGCCAATCCGACCAGCGCACCGCTGGCCGAGCGCCCGCGCGCCGAGATCCAGCAGGTGCTGCGCATCGCCCGAGGCGAGGACGAGGCGCCGCCGCCCGGGCTGCCCGGCGGCATCCAGGCGATCGAGCTGGTGCGGCGCATGGTCAAGGT
Source organism: Lysobacterales bacterium (assembly GCA_024710675.1). Classification (GTDB taxonomy): domain Bacteria; phylum Pseudomonadota; class Gammaproteobacteria; order Xanthomonadales; family SZUA-5; genus JANJUH01. The sequence goes on along the minus strand of JANJUH010000418.1, from coordinate 5,050 downwards.
CCGCGACGTGCTGGCGCGCGTCAACGCCGCCTATGTCGCCAGCGCGGCTCAGGACGATGCCTACCGCGCCGAGCCGCCCTTCAAGCTGCAGGGCAGCTACCGCAACATGGTCAAGCTCGCCGCCCAGCTCTCGCCCTTGATGACCGATGGCGAACTCGACTCGCTGTTGCGCGACCACTACCGCGGCGAGGCGCAGACGCTCGGTGCCCGCGCCGAGGAAAACCTGATCCGGCTCGCGCACCTGATCGGCCAGCCCAGTGCCGAGGAAGCCGCGCGCTGGCAGGAGATCGTCGACAACTTCCGGCGCCTGGCCAAACAGGGCGGCAAGCAGGCCGACGGCGCCACCCGCGCCGCCCAGGTGCTCGCCGACATCGCGCTGCAGCTCGAGAAGCAGCAGGGCGAGGCTGCGCGCGTCGGCAAGGCCCTGGAAGCCCTCGGTGCGCTCGCCGACATCCGCACCGCACTCGCCCGCGATCCGCGCCTCGACATGCCGCCCAGCCTCGCCGAGGCACTGGCGGCGATGGCAAAGGCCTACGAGGAAACCCTGGTCCCGCTGGTCTCCGCGCTGCACCACAAGATGACGCTGGACCACGACATCTGGCAGCAGGTCCGCGGCGTGCGCACCGAGCTCGACGCGCTGGCCAGGCGAGTGGTGGCAAAGCGCGGTCCCGGTACCGAAAAGTAGACCGGTAGCGTGGGTGGCGCCGCAGGCGCTACCCGCGGGGGCTTGCGGCAAGCACCCCGCTTAGTCCGCCTGCGGCGGCCAACGCGGGCTACCTTCACGGCCATGGCAACCATGTGCCGCATGGGCTCCCGCTTGCAGGCAGAATCCACGCCGCCGCAGCCCTCGATAGCCCCATGCACATCTCCGACATCCGCCAACGCCTGCGCGAACACGGCGCCAAGCCGCGCCACGAAGAGGCCATCCTGAAGGCCTGGGTGCGCGGTTGGGCGCTCGACGCGGGCAAGGGCGACCCTGCCCAATTCTTTCCGGCCAGCCTGCGGGCGGCACTGCCGGCGCTGACCGAAGAACTGGCCGGCCTCGCCCGCGTGCAATCCGAGCATCCGAGCGCCGATGGCTCGGCAAGGCTGTTGGTGCAATTGCGCGACGGGCAGGCGGTGGAGAGCGTACTGCTGCCACGTGAGGGCGTCTGCGTGTCGACGCAGGTGGGCTGCGCGGTGGGCTGCGTGTTCTGCATGACGGGCCGCAGTGGCCTGATCCGGCAGATCGGTAGCGCCGAGATCGTCGCCCAGGTCGTGCTCGCGCGAAGACAGCGCAAGGTCCGCCGGGTCGTCTTCATGGGCATGGGCGAGCCGGCGCACAACCTCGACAACGTGATGGATGCCATCGAACTGCTGGGCAGCGTCGGCGACATCGGCCACAAGAACCTGGTGTTCTCCACGGTCGGCGATCCGCGCGTGTTCGAGCGCCTGCCGAAGGGCCCGGTCAAACCCGCGTTGGCGCTGTCGCTTCACACCACGCGGGCCGAACTGCGCGCCACGCTGCTGCCGAAGGCGCCGCGCATCGATCCGGTCGACCTCGTGGAAGCCGGAGAACGCTACGCTCGCGCCACCGGCTATCCGATCCAATACCAGTGGACGCTGCTCGACGGCATCAACGACAGCGAGGAGGAACTCGCCGGCATCGTCGAGCTGCTGCGCGGCAAGTATGCGGTGATCAACCTGATTCCCTTCAACTCGGGCGAGGGCTTGCCGTTCCGGCGTCCGGAAGAGGAGCGCGCCCGCGAGATCATCCGCAAGCTGCACCGGCTCGGCATCCTCGCCAAGATGCGCCAGTCGGCAGGGCAGGATGTCGATGGCGGCTGCGGCCAGCTCAGGGCACGGGCCATGGCAGGGCAGGGGGTGATCGCAGGCCGCAGGCGTGCCCACGCAGCTCAGGCCCGCGGCTAGACCGGCTTTCGTGCATGACCAGCCGAGGTGCCTGAGCGAGGTTCGCGAGGCGCCTGCCGCAACTGCGGCCTATCGTCATACTGTGACGGCGATCACACTTCCGGGAGGTGGGCTTCACAGGGTGTGAGGCCGTACGCTTGACGCCTGATCCACTCGGGACTCACGCCATGTTGATCCGCAGCACTCTGGCTGTCGCTCTTGCCGCCTCACTGGGCGGCTTCCATGTCGGCCAGGGGTCCGGGCAGGCGCCCGGCGCTGAGGTCTCGCCGGAGCAGGAAACCAAGGCTGCAGGTAATCCGGCGGGCGTGCGACCGTTCTACGTCCGTTACCAGCGTGGCCGCTCCGGTGACGTCGAGCAGGCCGTACGCGCGCAAGGCGGTGAGGTCACCCATCGCATCGACATGGTCGATACCCTCGCCATCATGCTGCCGGAGGCTGCTGCCGACGGCATCGCGCGCAATCCCAACGTCTCGCTGTTCGAGCCCGTGCCCGAACATCGATTGCAGGCGCAGGTGGTGCCGTGGAACATCGACCAGTTCCAGGCCCGTGACATCTGGGACAAGGATCGCGACGGCAATGTCGATCCGCTGGAACCCAATGGCTCCGGCGTCAAGTTCTGCATCATCGACACCGGTTTTTACGGCCCGCACGACGACTTCCAGGGCATGACCGTCGATGGCTTCTCGCAGATCAGCGGGGAGCAGTGGTTCGAGGACGGCAATGGCCATGGCACGCACGTCGCCGGCACGGCCAACGCCCTCAACAACGACATCGGCGTGGTCGGGGTGATGCCCGGTGGCGCCGAGCTCTACATCCTCAAGGTCTTCAACAACGCGGGTAATTGGGTGACCGGCCAGTCAAACCTGGGCGCGGCCGCGCAGAAATGCCGCGACGAGGGTGCCAACGTCATCAGCATGAGCCTGGGCGGGGGTGCCAGCGCGACCGAGGAAGGGATTTTCCAGGGCCTCTACGACACCAACGGCATCCTCAATATCGCGGCCGCCGGTAACGATGGCGATGCCACCCGCAGCTACCCGGCGAGCTACGATTCCGTGGTCTCGGTGGCGGCCATCGACGAGAACGAGCTGGCAGCCGACTTCACCCAGCACCCGACCACCAGCTACAACCCGGCCAGCCCGCCGGCGAATTCGGAATGGGACGTGGTGGAACTGGCCGGTGGCGGCGTGCAGGTGCTCTCCACCGTGCCCGCCCCGGATGGCGCGGTTCCCAATTATTCGGCCACCGCCAACGGCATCACCTACAACGGCGCCCATATCGAGGAAGCCGGACTGGGTACGGTGACCGCGCCGCTCGTGAGCGGCGGCCGCTGCCGCAACACCGACCCGGTGCAGGACTGGAGCGGCAAGGTGGTGCTCTGCGAGCGCGGCGATGTGTCCTTTGCGGAAAAGGTCAACCGGGCCCGCAGCCAGGGGGGCTTGGCCGCGCTGATCTACAACAATGTCGCCGGATCCTTTGGCGGCACCTGCGGTGGCGGATGTACCGCGCCCCTGATCCCTGCATTGAGCCTGTCGCAGGCCGATGGCCAGGCGCTGCTCGCCGGCGCGATCAATGTCGCGACCACGGTGATCGCCGACGATGGCAGCTCCTGCGCGACCTGCAGCGGTGGTTACGATTACTACAGCGGCACCTCGATGGCCACGCCGGGCGTGGCCGCGGCCGTCGGCTTCATCTGGGATGCCTGCGGTGGTCCTGCCGCGGTGACCAACAAGCAGCTCCGCCTGCTGCTCCGCGAGACCGCGAAGGACCTGCAGGGCGTCATGCCGGTAACGGGCATCAATTATGGGCCGGGCTGGGACCAGGTCACCGGCTGGGGTCTGGTGCAACTCAAGGATGCGCTCGACCGCGGCAACGAGTTGTACGGTGCGACCTGCCCGATCCTGCTGACCGTGGCGCCCAGCGAGCGCGAGATGTGCACCGCGAGCATGGACTCGGCCCAGTTCACGGTCACGCTCGACGATCGTTTTCCCGGCACTGCCACACTCTCAGCCAGCGGACTGCCGGCCGGGACCAGCGGCAGCTTCGCACCGAATCCGGTCATCGATCCGACCAAGAGCAGCGTCTACACACTGAATGGCCTGACGGGCGTCACGGGGGTCCACCTGCTGGAGTTCACAGCCACCGACACGGCTGCACCGAGCAACACGGCCAGTGGCTTTTCTGTCCTCAGCACCTACGGCAGCGCACCGCTGGCGCCCAGTCTGGTCGGGCCGGCCGATGGCGCCACGGCCGTGGCCTTGCGGCCGACGCTCAGCTGGCAGGCGGTCGCCGGTGCACAGTCCTACGTCCTCGAAGTCTCGACGGCGGCAAACTTCGCCAGCATTGCCTATGCCGCCACCGTTGCAGGCACCAGTCACACCCTGCCCAGCGACCTGGCTGCCCAAACGACCCACTACTGGCGCGTGCGAGCCAACAATCTGTGCGGCGGCGGTGCCAACTCGGCGGCGCGCAGCTTCACCACGGTCAACCAGGTCTGCCAGCTCATCACCAGCAGCGATGTGCCGAAGACGCTGGTCGATTACACGAATGCAGGCGGCGGCACGTTGGGCATCACCAACTCGGTGTTGAGCAGTGCGCTCGCGGGCAGCATCGTCGACGTCAACGTGGTGGGCCTGCGGGGCACCCACACGTGGATCAACGACCTGTCCTTCAACCTGATCAGTCCTGCGGCGACCAACCTGCAGATCATGGCGCGCTCCTGCGCCAGCCAGGACAACTTTGATCTGAACCTCGACGACCAGGCCGCGGGCGCGGCTGGCGGCTGGCCCTGTCCGCCGGTGGGCGGTGGCACCTACCGTCCGAGCAACGCCTTGTCAGCCTTCAACGGCCAGGCCGCCAACGGAACCTGGACACTCCGGATCACCGACCACGTCCGCGGTGACACCGGCGCGCTCCAGGGATGGGGTCTGAACATCTGCGTGACGCCGACCGTCGCGAACCAGCCGCCGACGGTGACCACGCCGATTGCCGATCGCACCGATGCCGAAGGTGCGGTGATCAGCAGCAATGTGTCGGGCAACTTCAGCGATCCGGACGGCCACAGCCTGAGCTTCTCCGCAACGGGCCTGCCGACCGGCCTGACGATCAGCAGTGCCGGCGTGATCGGAGGCACGATCAGCTT
>JANJUH010000408.1 GCA_024710675.1 Lysobacterales bacterium | reverse complement strand
GGCATGAACTTCGAGTTCATGCCCGAGTTGCATTGGGCGCATGGCTACCCGCTGGCGCTCGGGCTGATGCTGCTGTCGGCCCTGCTGCCCTACTGGTTCTTCAAGCGGCGCGGGTGGTTGTGAGGCGCGAGGGATCGTCGGCGCCGCACCGGTAGGAGCGCGCTCTGCGCGCGAAAGGCATTTGCCGCGAGCCCCCTCGCGCCCAAGGGCACTCCTGCGGCAGGAGTGACGTGCGCGCCTTGCTACGACCCCACCATCTGGTTCAACTGGAAGATCGGCAGCAGGATCGCCAGCACCATGAACAGCACGACGCCGCCCATCACGACGATCAGCAGTGGCTCCAGCAGTGCCATCAGCGTGCCGAGGGTGCCCTGGACCTGCTTCTCCTGCAGTTCGGCAGCGTGATCGAGCATGGTCTCGATCTCGCCGCTGCGTTCGCCGGAGCCCACCAGGCGCGTCAGCAGCGCCGGGAAGCGGCCACTCTCGGCCAGTGCGCGGGCCAGCGATCCGCCTTCGCGGACCCGGGCCGTGGCCTGCGCGATGGCCTCGCGCAAGGGCGCGAGCGCGACGGTGGCGCCACCCAGGCGCAGCGCCTCGAGCAGGGGCACGGCAGCGGCGGTGGCGATCGACAGCGTGCGCGCGAAGCGCGCCGAGTCCTGCGCGGTCAGCAAGGCACCGAGCACCGGCACGCGCATCAGCAGGCCGTGCCAGCGCGAGCGGAAAGCCGGGCGGGCCAGTGCCACCCGGAAGCCGACCGCGCCTGCCAGCAGCGCTGGTAGCAGCCAGGGCCCGAGCACGCGCACCGTGTCGCTGAGCACGATCAGCACGCGCGTCGGCCATGGCAATGTGGCATCGAGGGATTCGTAGACACCCATCACCTGCGGCACCACGTGCCCGAGCAGGCCGATGACGATGGCGGTCGAGACCAATGCCAGCACCAGTGGATAGATCAGTGCCGCGAGCACGCGTTGGCCAAACTCGCGGCTCTGTTCGAGGAAGTCGGCGAGGCGTTCGAGCACGCGGTCCAGGCGCCCGGACTGCTCGCCCGCCGCCACTGCGGCGCGATAGAGCTCCGGGAAGCTGTCCGGGAATTCACCCAGGCACTCGGCCAGCGTGCGGCCCTCCATCAGCCGCGCGCGGACCGCCACCAGCATGCGGCGTGCGCGCGGATCGCCACTCTGCTCGGCCAGTGCTGCCAGGGCTTCGTCCATCGGCAGGCCCGCGCGCACCAGTGTGGCCCACTGCCGGGTCAGGATGGCGAGATCGGCGGGCTTGATTCCGCGGCGAAACCACACCGGCACGCGATCGCGCGCCGGGCGCTCGCGGACCTCGCTGACCGTCACCGGCACCAGGCCCTGGTCGCGCAGGCTCTGGCGCACCGCCTTCGCCGTGTCGCCCTGCAGAACGCCACGGCGGCTCTTGCCGCCGGCATCCAGGGCTTCGTATTCGAAAGCGGGCATGGGGGCTACAGGAGGGGAGGGACCCCGGCAGGATAGCCGGCGCAGACCTTCGTCCGAAGTCTGGCTTTCCTTTCCGGTGCGCGCCGGCTGATCATCGGGGCATGAGTACCTCGCCTCCGACCGCCGAGTGGTTCCGATCGGCCTGCGTGGCCGAACTCGTGCGCGCCGGCCAATGGCTGGACCAGGCCGGCGTCGATCGCGATGAGGCCGTGCACGAAGCGCGCAAGTGCGTGCGCCGGGTGCGCGCGTGGCTGCGCCTGCTCGACAGCGATCATCGCCAGGCGATCACCGACATCGACCAGGGCCTGCGCCAGGCCCGGCGACTGCTGGGACCCTTGCGCGACGCCGCCAGCCGTATCGAGGCCCTCGACGAACTGGCCGCACGCCGTGGTTTCAAGGGCATGCGCGCGGTCTTCGCGATCCTGCACGAACGCCTGCACGCGGCGCTGGGGCGCTGCTGGAAGCGGCGTCCGGTCGGCGGCCGGGCCTGGCGGACAGTGCGCGCGCAGCTTGATGAGCTGGCGGGCGCGATCGCGGGCTGGCAGCTCGCCACCACCAACGACGCCGAACTCAGGCGTGGCTTCGCACGCTCATGGCGGCGCGTGCGTGCCGGCAAGCTCGAGTGCCTGGACGAACGGGGTGCCGGACGCCGGCACTCGTGGCGAGGGCGCGTGCGCGTCCTGTTGTTGCAGGGGCAACTGCTCGCCACTCGCGGTGCGGTTGGCGGCGTGCCTGAGCTCAAGGCGCTGTCCGAGGCGCTCGGCCACGAACATGACCTCGCGCTGGTGGCGACCGCGCTGCGCCGCATGCGCCCACGCGCCGACACCGAGGAAGCCCTGATCGTGGCGGCCGAGGCCCTGCGCCTTGAAGCCGCCGCACGCAGCGACCGCCTGGCGCGGCGCGTGCTGCGGCGCGGCAGGCGGCCGCGCTGGGTGAGGGACGAGAAGCGGTAAGTGGTGAGTGGTAAGTAACAGCTCGCACCCTGATCGGAGCGGCTCTTACTTACCACTTACCCAAGACCACACCCCCTCCATCCGCGCAGTCGTATCCTTGCCTTCATAACTCAACCACCCGGAGCACCCCATGGCCCTCGCCGAAGGCACCCGCCAGCGCATCGAATCCCTGCTTGCCAGCCAGCGCGTCGTGTTGTTCATGAAGGGCAACCGGCACGCCCCGCGTTGCGGTTTCTCGGCAACCGCGGCCGGCATCCTCAACGAGTTGCTGCCGGAGTACGCTTCGGTGGACGTGCTCGCCGACGAAGACATCCGTCAGGGCATCAAGGACTACGGCAATTGGCCGACGATTCCCCAGCTTTACGTGGATCGCGAGCTGATCGGCGGCTCGGACATCATTTCGGGCATGTACAACTCGGGCGAACTCCACGAGCTGCTCGGCCTCAAGAAGCCCGACCGCACGCCGCCCGCCATCGAGATCACGCCGGCCGCGGCCGAGGCCATCCGCAACGGCATGGCCGAGGAGCCGGGCATGGCGCTACACCTGGCGATCGACGGGCGCTGGCAGGCCCAGTTCATGCTCAAGCCGGCGCAAGGTCACGAGATCCGCGCCGAGAGCGCGGGGATCGCGGTGCTGATGGATCTGGCCAGCGCGCAACGCGCGCGCGGAATGCGCATCGACTGGATCGACGACGCCCGCGGCAGTGGCCTGACGGTACAGCTGCCGCAGGCGCCGGCCGGCGTGCGGCCGCTGACGGTCGACGATCTCGCCCGCCGCCTGGCCGAGGGCACCGTCACCGTGATCGATGTGCGTGGCGCTGCCGATCGCGAGCGCCGGCCGTTTGCGGACGCCAAGGTGCTCGACGACGACCTGATGGCCGCTGCCGGAGACTGGTCGCGTGATCGTCCGCTGGCCTTCCTCTGCAACATCGGGCAGTCCTCGCGGCAGGCGGCCGAGCATTTCCGTACGCTGGGATTTCGCGAGGTCTACAACGTCGAGGGTGGCATCGAAGCCTGGTTGCGGCGCGCCTGACGCTAGTTCACAGGCCGAAGTCTTGCAAAAGGCGACGAAGCGGAGCACGCTTCCTAATGAGAATGGACGCGAAGAATGTTCGATAAGTCATCGCAACTCGGGAGGTTGATGATGATCGTGCGCAGAATGTATTGGGTGGCGGCTGCGGTCGCCCTGGCGGGTTGCGGAGGCGGCGCCGATCCGGGCGCGACGGCTTGCGTGGAACAGGTAAAGGAGCGCCTTGGCGATCAGATCCATCGCCTCGACGAAGCAGCCGTGGCCAGGAGCAAGACCACCGGCGACGACGGCATCGCTCACTACAAGGGCGAGATCGTGCTGCGACCGGGCACTTCCCAGGAATCGAAGCAGGCCTTCGATTGCTACGTGGCGCCCGGCTCGGGTGGCGAGCCGCCGCGGGTGCAACGCTTCGACTGGAGCATTCCGGGCTCGGGGCTGATGGAACAGTGATGGCGGGCGGCCGGCGGGTGCCGGCGGCCCGGCCCACGCTCACTCGTCGAAGCGCAGGTGCTTGACGCTCTTGCCGTGGCGACGGATCAGTTTGAGCGCCTCGATGCCGATCTCGAGGTGACGATCGACGTACTGCTCGGTGATCTTGCGGTCCGAGGCTTCGGTCTTCACGCCTTCCGGAATCATCGGCTGGTCACTGACCAGTAGCAGCGCCCCAGTAGGGATACTGTTGGCGAAGCCGGTGGCGAATACGGTCGCGGTCTCCATGTCGATCGCCATGCAACGCGTGCGCCTCAGATAGGCCTTGAACTCGGCATCGTGCTCCCAGACCCGGCGATTGGTGGTGTAGACCGTGCCGGTCCAGTAGTCGTGGCCGAGGTCGCGGATCATCGTCGACACCGCGCGCTGCAGGCTGAAGGCCGGAAGTGCCGGCACTTCCTTGGGGAGGTAGTCGTCCGAGGTGCCTTCGCCACGGATCGCGGCGATCGGCAGGATCAAATCGCCGAGCTGGTTCTTCTTCTTGAGCCCCCCGCACTTGCCGAGGAAGAGCACCGCCTTCGGCCGGATGGCGCTCAACAGATCCATGATCGTCGCCGCATTCGGACTGCCCATGCCGAAATTGATGATCGAGATGCCGTCTGCGGTGGCGTTCGGCATCGGGCGATCGCGGCCGCGGACCTCGACACCGGTGCGCTGGGCGTACACCTCGACGTAGTGCTGGAAGTTGGTCAGCAGGAGGTGCGCGCCGAGCTCGTTGACCGGGGTGCCGGTGTAACGCGGCAGCCAGTTGCCGACGATGTCTGCCTTGCTCTGCATGGGGTCCTGCTCCGCGGGCTGCAATCCCCGATTCTGCGGCATCGGGTGGGCACGGCGCGAGGGTCCTCAGCGCGCGGCTGCCGCCGTGCTTGCGCTTGCGCCGCTGCGCGCCAGCACCTCGATCGTCCGTGCTTGCAGCTCGACTTCGGCCATCTTGATGAAGTCGTCGCTGATGGTGCCGGCGGCGCGCACCTGCTGGCCCGGGAACACGGCGGCGCGCTGGGCGACGGTGCCATAGACCAGGATGCGCTGGCCGGACACCTCGAGCCAGAAGGTCTGGCTGCCTTCCAGCGCCGCAACACGGCCTTCGACGGTCACGCTGGAACCGGGGGCAAAGTCGGCGGCGGCATGGGCCTGCGCCGAAAGCGTCAACAGGGCGGCGAGGGCGAGGGTGCGGGCGTACATGGTGCAACTCCTGTTCGGTGGTCGATGCTGCGTCGTGCAGTCGAACAGGGAGAACGGCTCGCAGTCCGTGCGCGGGGCCGCAATGGCAGCGGGACAAGTGCGGAAATGCGAAGCGGTTGGCGAATCGCGGGTGAGTGCCCCGCGCGCCTGCGGCGCCGTAAGCGCGAGTGAATGGTCCGCGCGCCTGCGGCGCGCTCAGTGGTGAGTCGTGAGTGGCAGAAGCGTCGGCATGAATGCCGACCCACGGGCTTGCGGTGCGCTTGTGGGTCCGGATTCATCCGGACGCTTCTCGGTGCCCGCCAACACGAGCGGACCGGCGAGTGACGGATTCGGCAAACCGCTTTTGCCCCTCACCACTTACCACTTACCACTCACCGCTTCGCCATCCCTCAGCGCCGATGCGCATGGATCGCCATGACGATGCCGAAGGCCAGCAGCAGGGACACGGCGGACGTGCCGCCATAGCTGATCAGGGGTAGCGGCACGCCCTTGACCGGCATCATCCCGGTGACCATCGCGCTGTTGACCAGCACATAGATGAAGAAGGTCAGGGCGAAGGAGCCGGCGACCAGGCGCCCGAAGGTGTCACGGGCATTGGCGGCGATCCACAGGGTGCGGCCGACCACGAAGGCGTAGAGCAGCATGAGCACCGCCACGCCGATCCAACCGAACTCCTCGCTGTACACGGCGAGCACGAAATCGGTGTGGCGTTCGGGCAGGAACTCGAGCTGCGACTGCGTGCCCTGGCTCCAGCCCTTGCCTTCGAGACCACCGGAGCCGACGGCGATCTTCGACTGGATCGTCTGCCAGCCGCTCTTCAGCGGGTCGGCCTCGGGATCGAGGAAGTTCAGCACGCGCTGTTTCTGGTAGTCGTGCATGAAGTGCCAGACCAAGGGCGAGCTGGCCAGGCCGGTCACCCCCAGGGCCACGATCCAGGACCAGCGCAGCCCGGCGAGGAAGACCACGAACAGTCCGCTGGCGCTGACCAGGATCGAGGTGCCGAGGTCGGGCTGGATCGCGATCAGCGCGGCGGGGGCGGCGATCCACGCCAGCGCGACGAGGAAGGCGGGCAGGCTCGGTGGCAGCACGCGGTCGTGGAAGTGCCAGGCCAGCATCATCGGCAGGCCGAGCTTCATCAGTTCCGAGGGCTGGAAGCGCACGAAGCCGAGATCCAGCCAACGCTGCGCGCCCTTGCCTTCGCCGAGCGCGGCGACGGCGACCAGCAGCAGCATGCACGCGCTGTAGAACCATGGCGTCCAGCGTCGCCACGCACCCGGCGGGATGCGCATCGCGATCGCGAGCAGCGTGAAGCCGAGGCCAAAGCGCATGGCCTGGCGCATCAACATGTCGGTGTCCTGGCCACTGGCACTCCAGACCACGGCGAGGCTGAGCGCCGCGAGCAGGCCCAGGGCCAGCAACAGCGGCACATCGACACGGGTCGGGGCCAGCATCCGCCAGAGCGTTGATCCGAGCCGGCTCAAGCGCACTTCGAGCTTCATCGTGCCGCTCCGGCAAGTTCTGCGGGCGGCTCGCGCAGCAACCACGCATCGAACAGGCTGCGCGCGACCGGCGCTGCGGCCTGCGAACCCGAATCGCCCTGTTCGATCACCAGCGCAATGGCGATCGTGGGGGCTTCGGCCGGGGCGTAACCCACGTAGAGGGCCTGGTTGCGCTGGCCTTCGCGCAGCGCGGCCTGCTGCGACTCGTCGCGGCTGCGGCTGACGCGCTGGGCGGTGCCGGTCTTGCCGGCCATGCGATAGGACGCGCCGGCGGCAGCCGAGCGAGCGGTGCCGGTGGGCCCGTGCATCACCGCTTCGAGCCCGCGCCGGATGGCGGCCAGGTGCGCGGGGTCGGCAACCAGCGCCTCGCCCACGGTCACGGCGGCTTCGCTGCGCAGGGGCTCGTCGAAACTGCCGCGACGCGCGTGCAGCAGGCGCGGCCGGTAGCGCTGGCCGCCCTGGCCGAGTGCGGCCGTCGCGCTCGCCAGTTGCAGCAGCGTGGCGACGTTGTAGCCCTGGCCGATGCCCGCGATGACGGTCTCCCCGGGGTACCAGGGCTGGTCGAAGCGGGCGCGCTTCCATTCGCGCGAGGGCAGCACGCCGGCCGCCTCGCCGTCGAGATCGATGCCGGTCGGGCTGCCGAAGCCGAAGCGCCCCAGATAGGCGTGCATGCGGTCGATGCCGAGATCGAGGGCGAGCTGGTAGTAGTAGCTGTTGACCGATTGGGCGAGCGATTCCTCCAGGTCCACGCGGCCGTGGCCGCCGCGTTTCCAGTCGCGGAAGACCAGGGTCTGGCCGGGCATCTGGAAGACGCCGGTCGAGTAGTAGGCCGTCTGCGGCGTGCGCAATCCGAGTTCGAGCCCGGCCAGCGCCACGAAGGGCTTCAGCGTCGAGCCCGGTTCGTAGCCGCCCTGCAGCGCGCGATTGAACAGCGGCCGTCCGGGTGCTTCGAGCAGGGCCTGGTAGTTGCTGCGCGAAATCCCGCCGACGAAGAGGTTGGCGTCGAAAGACGGACGGCTGACGAAGGCCAGCACCTCGCCATTGCGCGGATCGATGGCGACGATGGCGCCGACCTTGCCCTCCAGCGCCGCGCTGGCGGCCCTCTGCAACTCGCCGTCGATGCTCAGGTAGAGGTTCTCGCCAGCCCGGGGCGGCGTGCGTTCGAGTACCCGCAGCACGCGTCCCTCGGCATTGGTCTCGACCTGCTCGTAGCCGATGCTGCCGTGCAGCAGGTCCTCGTAGTGACGCTCGATGCCGGTCTTGCCGATGTGCGTGGTTCCCGAGTACTGCTCGGCGTCGAGGCGTGCGAGTTCCCTGGCGTCGATGCGCCCGACGTAGCCGATGACGTGGGCGTACAGCTCGCCCTCGGGATAGTGGCGGGTCAGGTAGGGCACCACGTCGACACCCGGGAAGCGGTAACGCTCGAGCGCGAAACGCGCCACCTCGTCCTCGTCGAGGCGGAGCTTGACCGGCACGCTCTGGAAGCGCCGGCGCAGCTTGGCGAGTTCGATGATGCGCGCGCGTTCCTCCTCGTCGATGGCGAGGAACTCCGACAACTCGTCGAGGGTGCGCTCGAGCTCGACGACACGCTCGGGAACCAGCTCGAGCCGGTAGGCGAGGCGATTGTCGGCGAGGATGCGGCCGTTGCGATCGAGGATCAGGCCGCGGGTCGGCGGCAAGGGCTGCAGCTTGACGCGGTTCTGCTCGGAGCGCGCGGCATAGTGGTCATGGCGCAGGATCATCAGCTCGCCGAAGCGTCCGAGCACCACCGCGATCACCAGCAGGACCAGGCCGAAGGCGGTCAGCGCGCGGCGCTGGAACAGCAGCGCTTCGGCCTGCGCGTCCTTGATCGCACGGCGCGAGCCGACACCGATCATGGCGACGACCCCACCGGACACGGCGTGCTGGCGGGCATGCTCAGGCACTCCGCCGTTCACGGCTGACGCGACGCCTGAGGCGCAGGCCGTCGAGCAGGATGAACAGCCAGGGCCACAGCAGGAGGCCCGCCACCGGTGCCAGCCAGAAAGCGGCCGGTGGCCAGGGCGCGCCGCCCAGCATGCGGATCCAGAGTTCCAGCACGCGATCGTTGAGCAGGAGCGCGAAGATCGCGCCGGCCTGTTGCCAGATCGGGAAGAAGCGCAGTCGATGGCGGAAGCGCAGCGTCAGGTAGACGATGACGACCATCCGCAAGGCGTGCTCGCCGAGCAGTTCGCCGTAGAGCAGGTCGGCGGCGAGGCCAAGCACGAAGGCGTGACCCAGGCCCGCCACTTCCGGGACTTCGAGCGCGAAGTAGCAGAGCACCAGCGCCAGTCCCATCGGCTTGACCACGGCGAGCCAGGTCGGGAGCGGCAGCAGGGCGAGCAGCAGCGCGACCGCGCAGGCGGCCAGGAACAGTCGGTAGTGGGAGCGCTGCGCCCTCATCGCGGCAGGCCCGGGCCAGCTTCGGGCAATGGCCGCACGGCCAGCAGTTCACGGTTGCTCGCGAGTGCCGCGAGCGGCCGCGCCCAGGCTGTCGCGAAGGCCGCCCCCGGGGCGCGCTCGACCTCGATGACCTCGGCCACCGGGATGCCGGGCGGAAAGCGTCCGCCGACGGCGCTGGACAGCAGCCGGTCGCCCACGGCCAGATCCACGTTCAGTGGGAGGTTGTGCAACACCAGGCGATGGCTTTCCCCGGTACCGGAGGCGATCGCCTTGACGCCGTTGCGCGAGACCTCGACCGGCAGCGCGTGGCTGGGGTCGGTGATCAGGATCGCGAAGGCACTGCCCGGGCCGGCCGCGCTGACCTGGCCAACCACCCCGAGGGCGTCGATCAAGCCGTCACCGCGGACGATGCCGCTGTCGCTGCCGGCATCGAGGAGCAGGCGTTGGCGGAAGGGGTCGAGGTCGACGTCGACGATGCGCACCAGCCGCCCCTCGACCTGCTGGCGTCGCGCCGCCTCCAGCAGGGCGAGCACGCGGGCGTACGCTTCGCCCTCGGCGCGCCGCTGCTGCAGCTCGAAGCGGGCCTGCAGCAGGTCTGCGCGCAGCGCCTCGTTCTCGCTGGCCAGGCGCTGGCGATCACCGAGTGCGGTGCGCAGGGCTTCGAGGCCTTCCGCCGGCAGGGCGGCGAGCCGGTAGACCGGGGTGGTCAGTGCCAGCGCACGCTCGCGCATCGGCACCAGCAGGCTGCGTTGGCGGTCGGCCAGCATCAGCATGATGGCCACGGCCAGCAGCACCACCAGCTTGAGCGTGCCCGGTCGGGTGCCTGCGAACAGTGGCGCCTGGGCCTGGTCGTCCGGCGAGCGCACGAGCGGACGCCGTCAGTCGTTCGCGAACAGGTCCGATCCGTACTCGTCGATCAACTCGAGGGCCCGGCCGCCACCGCGCGCCACGCAGGTCAGCGGGTCGTCGGCGACGTGTACGTGCAGGCCGGTGACCTCGCTGATCAGCTTGTCGATGTCGCGCAGCAGCGCGCCACCGCCGGTCAGCACGATGCCGCGTTCGGCGACGTCGGAGCACAGTTCCGGCGGGGTCTGTTCGAGCGCGATCTTGACCGCGCTGCAGATGCCGCTCAGGGGCTCGTGCAGCGCCTCGAGCATCTCGTTGGAGTTGATCGTGATGTTGCGCGGAACGCCTTCCGCCAGGTTGCGGCCGGACACTTCGAGTTCGCGCACCTCGCTCGAGGGATAGGCGCAGCCGACCTCGATCTTGATGCGCTCGGCGGTGGCCTCGCCGATCAGCGTGCCGTGGTTGCGGCGTACGTAATTGATGATCGACTCGTCGAACTTGTCGCCACCGATGCGCGCCGAATTCGAATAAACGATGCCGTTCAGCGAGATCACCGCGACCTCGGAGGTGCCGCCGCCGATGTCGATGACCATCGCGCCGCGCGCCTCGTGGATCGGGATGCCGGCGCCGATCGCCGCGGCCATCGGCTCCTCGATCAGGAACACGTCACGCGCGCCCGCGGCCTCGGCCGAATCCCGGATCGCCCGGCGCTCGACCTGGGTCGATCCGCAGGGCACGCAGACCAGCACGCGCGGGCTCGGGCGAAACAGCCGGTTCGGATGCACCTTGCGGATGAAGTGCTGCAACATCGCCTCGGTCATCGTGAAGTCGGCGATGACGC
>JANJUH010000394.1 GCA_024710675.1 Lysobacterales bacterium | reverse complement strand
GGGGCAGGGGACAGAGTTTGCGCGATGGTCAGTCCGTGACGCGAGCCTCATCCCCTGTCGCCTGCCCCTTGCCGCGGCTCCATCTCGCACCACCTCAGCGTCCAACTCGGCCGCTGGTCGAGCGGGTGCGGCGTGTAGCCGCACAGCTCCGGACTCACGAGGTGTTTGCTGGTGTAGTGGAACAGCGGGATCAGCACGTGGGCGTCGAGCAGGCGCTGCTCGGCGTCGGCCATGAGTGCAGGCGCTGCGCTGCCGTCGGCGGAGGCGCGGGCGAGCAGGGCGTCGAAGGCGGGATCTTGCCAGCCGGTCGCATTGAGCGCGCTGCCGCTGCTGAAGTTCTCGAGGAAGTTCGCCGGATGGCGATAGTCGGCAAACCAGCCGCCGCGGTAGACCTGGGTCAGCCGCCCGAGCCGGCGGTTCTGCACGAACACGCGCCACTCCTCGGCGCGCAGGCGGGCGTCGAGGCCGAGCACCTGTCGCCACATCGCAGACACCGCGAGCGCGAGCCGGCGGTTCAGCAGGCTGGTGTTGTAGCGGATCTCGAGGACAGCCGTCGCCGGATCGACACCGCTCTGCGCGAGCCGCTGGCGCGCGAGGTCCTCGCGTTCGGACTGGCTGAGCGCGGCCCAGGCCAGCCGGCCTCCTGGCTGGCCTGGCTGCGGTGGCACCAGCTCGTAGGCTGGGGCCTCGCCATTGCCGCTGATGTGGCGGGTCAGGATCTCGCGGTCGATCGCCAGCGACAGCGCCTCGCGAAACGCCGGGTTCGCCAACTGCGGTTGGCGCAGGTTGAGACCGAAGAAAAAGCTCGCGTAGGCCGGCGCGATGCGCACCTGCTCGCCGAAACGCTCGCGCAGCCATTCGAGCTGACCGGGGGGCAGCGTTTCGGTCAGGTGCAACTCGCCGGCCTCGAAGCGCTTGAGTTCCTGGCTGGCGTCCTCGGTGACGTGGTAGCGCACACGGCCGATCGGCGGCGGCGCGCGGTGGTGCGGGTTGCGTTCGAGCACCAGCTGCGATTGCGGCGTCCACGCGACGAGCTGGTAGGGGCCGTTGCCGATCAGGCGTCCCGGTCGCGTCCACGCGGTGCCGTGCTCGGCGATTGCAGCGGCGCGTACCGGGAAGGCCACCGGCAGCGTCAGCCGGTGCAGGAAGTCGGCCTGCGGGGCGGCCAGTCCGATGCGCAGCGTGCGCGGATCCTCGGCCGTGACGGCGATTTCGATTTGCGCGCCGCCCAGCCGCTCGCGCGCGCCGCGGATCGGCAGCAGCACGCCGGCGTAGGGCGCCGCCGTCGCCGGGTCGAGCGCGCGCTGCAGCGCGTAGGCGAAGTCGCCGGCCGCCACCGCCGCGCCATCCGACCAGCGCAGGTCCGCGCGCAAGGTGAAGCGGTACTCGCGGCCATCGGGCGAGACCGCGATCGCCTCGGCCGCCGCCGGCACCAGCGCGCCATCAGCCTCGGTGCGCACCAGGCCCTCGTAGAGATCGCGCAGCACCTGGTGCGCCGACAGGCCCTGCGCGCGCTGAGGGTCGAGCGAGTCGGGCTCGGGGCCGTTGCCGCGTTCGAGGGTGCCTTCGGCGGCGAGCGCGGGCGACAGCCACAGCAGCGTTGCCGCAGCGACGAAGGCCAGCATGCGCAGGGTGCCGGTGAAGGCACTGAACCGCACTGCCGGGCTTGCGATGCCGCCGCAACCGGTGCGGTTCGCTGCGCTCACCACACCCTACCCGCGCTTGTAGGCCACGATCTCCTGCTCGATGGCCCCGAACAGCGAGCGCCCGGCGTCGTCGAACATCTCGATGCGGACCGTCTGGCCGTAGCGCAGGAAGGGCGTCGCGGGCTTGCCGTCGCGGATCACCTCGAGCATGCGTTTCTCGGCCAGGCACGAGGCGCCGACCGACTCGTCCTGGTTGGCGACGGTGCCCGAGCCGACCACGGTGCCGGCGACGAGGTTGCGGGTCTTCGCCGCGTGCGCCACCAGTTGGGCGAAGTCGAACTGCATGTCGGTGCCGGCATCGGGCTGGCCGAACAGCGCGCCGTCGATGTGGGTGACCAGGCGTCGGTGCAGCTTGTGCGCTTGCCAGTAGGGCTCGAGTTCGTCCGGGGTGACCAGCACCGGCGAGAGCGCCGAGCGTGGCTTGCTCTGCAAAAAGCCGAAACCCTTGGCCAGCTCGCCGGGGATCAGGTTGCGCAGGGAGACATCGTTGACGAGGCCCACCAGCTGGATGTGCTCGCCGGCTTCCTCCACCGTCACCGCCATCGGCACATCGTCGGTCACGACCACCACCTCGGCCTCGAGATCGATGCCATAGTCCTCGCTGACCACCTGCACCGGGTCGCGCGGGCCCAGGAAGGCGGCGCTGGTGGCCTGGTACATCAGCGGGTCGACGTAGAAGCTCTCCGGCACCTCGGCGTTGCGGGCGCGGCGCACGCGCTCGACGTGGGGCAGGTAGGCGCTGCCGTCGACGAACTCGTAGGCGCGCGGCAACGGCGAGGCGAGATCGTCCATGGCGAGCGCGAAGGCGCCGGCCGCGCTGCCGGCCTCGAGCGCCTCGGCCAGCGCATTCAGGCGCGGCGCGGCATTCGACCAGTCATCGAGGGCCTGCTGCAGCGTGGCGGCGATGCCGGCGGCCTCGACGGCACGGCTGAGGTCGCGCGAAACCACGATCAGCGTGCCATCGCGACCACCGCGCTTGAGCGATGCGAGTTTCATGACGGGATCCGGATGAGGAAAGCGCGCAGTCTTGCCGCAGGGGCGCCGGCGCGCAAGTTGTGCGGCGCCGCAGCGTGCCTGGACGGCGGGGACCGGGTCAGGGTCCCCGCGGCCTCACCCGCACTGATGCGCCCGGCCGCTGCGCATCAGGGCTGCTCGAAGCCACTGCCGAAGACCGCCTCGCTGATCCCGGTCAGGCCCACGGTTGCCGGGTTCGGTGAGCGATCGAGGGGCATCGACAGCGTGGCTTGCCGGATCCCGCCGCGGCTGGGCGTGAACACCACTTCGACCGCGCAGACGGCCGCCGGCGGCAGGGGGTTCGCCGTGCAGTTCTGGCTGGATACCGAGTAGTCGGACGCAGCCGGGCCGCTGAAATTCAGGGCGGTGATCCGGAAGCTGGCGGCACCGGTGTTTTCGATGGTCACGATGCCGGGCGAACTGCTCGCGCCGATCTGCACGTCGCCGAAGTCGAGCACGGCCGGAAGCACCTCGATTGCCACATTGGCGCAGACCACCTGCACATCGGTCACCGCGGCGCCATTGACGATTCCGGCCGCATTCGACACCTCGCACCACTGCACCGGATTGGTGGGTTGCGTGCGCACGGTCACCGCATAGCCCGAGCCGTTCGCGACCAGCGTGGCGAAGGTGAAGACGCCATTGGCGCTGACCGGCAGATCGTCGCCGCCGTTGTTCTGCAGGACCAGTCCGCTGCCCGCCAGGCCGCTGACGGTGCCGCCCACCGGATAGCTGAGCCCGCCGGGATCGGCAGTGCGCGCCGTGGCCGTGGCCGCGGAACTCGAATAGACATTGGCCGTGGGCGCCTTGCCGTAAGCGGAGAAGTAGTAGTCGGTCGAGGCCTGCAAGCCGCTGGCGACGGCGGATTCGAGTGGGCCCTCGTAGACCAGCACGGCGCCGGGGTCATTGGGTCCGGACGCGTATCCACCCAGCTTGCGCAGCACGCGGAAATGCTCGCCCTGGCTGCCGCTCCACGCCAGCTCGATAGTGCTGGCGGTGGCGGTCGCCTGGTTGGCCGTCAGTGAGGAGGGAACGGGCGGCGCGATGGTCAGCGTGAAGTTTGTCGCGTGATTCCAGCCGACTTGCGTGGCGTTCTTGCCGGCATTGCCGACGGCGTAGACGGTGTAGACATCGCCGAGGCTGGTGCCGGCAGGTATGGTCAGGTCGACCGGGTAGCTGGCCGCCCCATTGCTGGGGAGCTTGAGCGGGAAGACGGTGTTCGAGTGGGCGATCTGGGTGCCGGCGTCCGCGATGGCTTCTGGCTGCCCGGCGACGACCGAGAAGATGGGCTGGTTGCTGGCGACGACGTTGATGGCGGCATTGAATCCCACCTCCGCTGCCGGATTGGTGATGCCCTCCACCCGTATCTCGAAACGGACGGTCTGCCCGGGCAGCACGGCAGCAGGCCCCTGGATGAGCGTGGTGACGACGCCCGCGCTGCCATGGCAACTGCCGCAACTGGTCGTGCTGTCACGCAGCGTGCCGCCGAACTGGTTGTTCGACTTGGCGACGGTCAGGCCAGGGCACAGGCCAAACACCAACGCCAGGATCAATCCGCCGAGCCGGGTTCTCATGAATGCCCCCTCGGGAGCGCCGTCCTGCCGACGCGCCCTGAATTGCTGGTACCGGGGGTAGTAAACGCCAGGTTGCCCTATCGGCCTATGACGCCGATCAAAGTCGGTGTTGGCTTCCGCGATCGGGCACAGGCTTCTGCCGGCCTCGCGGGCATGGGCGCTACGCTGTCTGCGAATCGGTGGCCTGTGTCCGCACGCTGATTCCTGTAGTTTTCGCTCGCTTCGATGCCAACAGGTGAGATCGGGTGAAAACGGGCTCGCGCGCCTTGTGCACGGATCCATACTGGGTGGGTCGACCGGACTGCAGCCACTGCGCCGTGCGCAAGTCGATGCTGTTCGCCGGTTTGCCGGAGGCTGATCTCGACCACCTGCTGCGTCCGGTCGACAATTTCCGATACCCACCCGGGGTGACCATCGTCAGGGCCGGCGAGTCGCCGCGGGCCGTCTACACGCTGCGCCGGGGCTATCTGAAGGTGCAGCAGTTGCAGGCCGACGGCAAGCGCCGACTGCTACGACTGCTGCGCGCAGGCGACGCGGCAGACCTCGAGTCACTGGTCGATCGGCCTTATCCGCATGACCTGGTCACGCTGACCGAAGCCGATGTCTGCCGGGTTCCGGCACAGACCCTGATGGGCCTGGCCAACAAGCATCCGGAACTGCATATCGCGATGCACGAGCGCTGGCGGCGCGGCCTGGAGCAGGCGGACCGCACGATGCTCGATCTGCTCAGCGGCGAGGCCGCGCAGCGGATTGCCCGTCTGCTGTGCTTCCTCGACGACTTCGCCGAAGACGGCGCCCTGCCGCGCCTGCGTCGGACCGACATGGCCGGCCTGCTCGACCTGACCATCGAGACCACCAGCCGGGTCTGCCGGCGCCTGATCGCCGACGGCCTGCTGACCGAGTCCGGCCGCCAGTTGCGCATTGATCGCCGGCGCATGGAGGCACTGGCGGCACGCTGACCGCGACGCCAAGCTGACCGATACCCCGTGGTGTTTGATTTGCATCATAACGCCAGGGTGTTCGCGCGCTGCACTCTCGGGGCAGGACCTGAGTGAGGAGGGCTTGGTCATGCATGAGGCATTCGCTTCCGGGCGCGGCAATCGTCGCCCCGGCATTCGCACTCAGGCCGTTGTGGTGCTGCTCGCCGGCCTGCTGTTCGCGGCCTTCGCCCAGGCGCAGGTGGTCACCGGCATCGTCCTCGACGGCACTTCGGGATCGCCGATCGCCGGCGCCCGCGTGCATGTGCGCGCCATGCCGTCGGAGCCGGTGGTGCTGACCGGTGCCGACGGTCGCTTCGAATTGCCGATCGGCGCTGCCGTGCCCGGCAGCTTCCAGGTGTCCGCGGCTCTGAGCTATGACAAGGCCGCAGCGATCAACTACGAGACGGCAGCCATCTCCGCCAGTCGCGGTGCCGACATCAGCATCGGGCTGCGCCGCATCCCGGCGGCTGACAACCTCAGCTACCAGCCGATCGCGGCGGCGCCGCCCGATGGTTGCGGCGATTGCCACGTCGAGCAGTACCAGCAGTGGCTGTCGAGCAATCACGCGCATGCGGCGGACAACGCCTGGGTGCGCGATCTCTATTCGGGCGACGGTACCGGCGATCCCTCCGGACCTTCCGGAGATGGCTATGTCTACCTCGACAGCCATCCGCCCGAGCAAAGCGGCTTCTGCGCGGTCTGTCATGCCCCGAACGAGAATCCGTCGGCACCCGATGCGGTGCGCTTCAACGAGATCGCCAGTGCGCCGGGACGCGAAGGCGTGACCTGCACCAGTTGCCACCAGTTGCACGAGGTCAACGACAACGTCACCAGCATCCACCTGCTCGGCAACGCCGAATTCCGCTTTCCATTGGCCTTCGGCGGCGGTGGCGCCGGCGGCAGCAGCGTGACCCACCAGCATGTCTGGGGACCACTGGATGACGTGGCCTTCGGCCAGATGCGCGCCGCCTATGCGCCGGTTTTCTCCCAGTCGCGCTTCTGCGCCAGTTGCCACGAATACAACAACCCCGCGACCGGTGCGCCGGGGCAGGAGACCTACAGCGAATGGCTGGCTTCGCCGGCCGCCAGCGCCGGCGTCCAGTGTCAGACCTGCCACATGCCGCCTGCGGCGACCGCCGGCACCTTGGCCGCAGTGGGCCAGGCACCGACGCGCCCGGGTTCGCAGCGTCACGACCACAGCTTCCCCGGCGTCTATTCCGGGCGGCTGGGTACGCCGGTGGCCCTGTCAGTGGAAGGCGTCGCATCGAGCACCGAGCTTTCGGTCACTGCCGACGTGCAAAATCTCGTGACCGGGCACCGCTTCCCGACCGGCGTCGATGTGCGCAACGCCTTCCTGCTGGTCGAAGCCAGCATCGGCGGCACCCCGCTGGCGCTGGTGGCAGGTGACACGCTGCCCTTCTGGGTCGACGACGCGGTGCCCGGCGTGCAGCCGGGCGACCATTCAGGCCAGCCGGGCCGCGGCTACGCCAAGGTGCTGGCCGGTCGGATCGGCGGCACCGGCCCCGAGGTGATGCCGGTGCCCTTCATCGATGCCGAGCGCGTCGAGTCCTATACGGCGATCCTGCCTGGTGCCACCGACCACAGCGCATACCGTTTCGCGCTTCCGGCTGGGGTCTCGCCCGGCACGCCGATCGACATCCGCGCCCGCGTGATCTACCGCCGCGCCTGGCGCGCGATCGCGGTGACCAAGAACTGGGTGGTCAACGACGACGGCGAGCCGTGGGAGCGCCTGGTGGCCGAAGTGCAGATCCAGCGCCCGGTCGGCTCCGGCAGCGTGGATCCGATCTTCGCCCACGGCTTCGAGTAAGCGGCAGTCATCGCGAGACTCTCGCCATGGTCTGTGGGTCGGGATTCATCCCGACGCGCTTGATCTTGATGCCGAGAAGTGTCCGGATGAATCCGGACCCGCTTGGGTCACGGTCCCTTGCCTCCCTCCCGGCGCTGCTCACGGGCTGGCTGCGTGCGGTTGGTCCGATGCCTTGCATACAAGCAGGGGTACATTGATTCCTGTCAAAGCGTGTTGGTGACGGTCTGTATTACCCTGCCCAGTACGATGTGCCGCTTCGCAACGATTCGGTGCAGTCGCCAAGACGGAAGGGGATAGAGCCATGAAGAGAATGCAATGGGCGCCGTGGGCAGCCGCGCTGTTGTCGGCCTGCTTGTGGCACGGCAGTGCGATCGCACAGGTGGGTGAGTCGATCGACAAGAGCATGTCGCGCAACCTGGACGACGACAACACGACCGGCATTCCGCCGGAGGCGGAGCACGCCTTCATCAAGTACCTCCGGACCTATGTCCCGGCGCAGCTCGCCAGTGGCGCGGCGGCGCCGGAGGTGGAGTACATCGACGCGCTCGGCACGGTCGTGAAGACCAAGCCGGTGGCCAAGCCGCTGATCGCGGCCTTTCTCCACGGTCCGGTCGAGCACCCGGAGCCGGTGGGCGACGAGAACGTCGGTGGCTTCGTCGGCTTTGGTCTGCGTGATGCCTATGGCGCGGTCAGTCTGGACGACGGCAGCACCTGGAAAGCCACCAATCTCTCCGAGTCGGCCGAGCAGTTCAGTAGTGTTTTGCCGAATTACCCGGGAGATGTCGTCAATATCGTGCACGCGGTGGCTGGACGCCATATCGCCGTGGCCTGGCCCAGCCGCTATTGCTCGACGGGATTTCCGGCCTATGCGATGGACGAAACCGAGCGCGATGCGCTCGCCACCTACTTGCAGATCAACGTCGATGCGGACCTCTACCTGACCGATCTGTTCGGCGTGGCCGGCTCCCAGGGCTCCGTCGATTATGCAGCCCAGGGGTATCCGACCGTGGGCGAGGTTCCGTACAACTGCCTGTGGACAGCACGAGGGGTATTGCTGGACGGCGATGACCCGCGCACGGCGACCGTCGAGGCCACCCACGTGGTCTGGTACAAGGCTGAGCGCCTGACCTCCGGCGTCCGTGACGTCAACCGCGTCGAGATCCAGATGGTGGGCGGCGCCGGTGTCGCGGTGATCTGGCAGGAGGACCCCGAGGGCCTGCTGCCCGGCCAGGGTGAAGGCCCGGGTGAAGGCTGGAGCGGCGCAATTGCCAACAGCCAGACCGATACCTGGTACTCCTTCCTGCCCGATGAGCACTTCGAAGTCGTCGCCGATGCCACCGGCAACCCGGTGGCGCTGGCCGATTACTGGGTGGCCGGTGCCGCCCAGCCCAAGCCCTACGTGCCCTTCGCCGTGCCGATGCGCCTGACCAACAATGCGCGTTGCCTTGGTGGCGGCGGTGGTGGCGGTGGCGTGCGTCTGTACTGCACCGAGACCGCGCTGCAGTACGGACTGAAGAACCAGTGCGCAGACACGGTGACGATCCCGACCGGCCAGAACAACCAACCCACGCAGGTCTGCGTCTCCGAGGACGGCGTGCCGAACGTGGCCAATGTGGCTGCGACGCGTGCCCGCCTGTCGCTGCAGCCGAAGTTCGATACCCTCGGTAACGTCGTTGGTGCCTGGGTGGTCATCCTTGCCGAGGAGAGCAAGGGCATGGGCCGCTTCTACTTCAAGGTCGGTGAGACCGGTGTCGCGACTGCCACGCCATGTACCGAAGGCGATGCGGATTGCCAGGTGGCGGACGATGGCAAGGACCAGCG
>JANJUH010000392.1 GCA_024710675.1 Lysobacterales bacterium | reverse complement strand
GGTGATCCGCTCGAGTACCGCTTCGACTTCGGTGACGGCAGCCCGCGCACCGCCTGGGGTCCGGCGACCTCGGTGCAGCGCAGCTACGCCGCCGCCGGGCATTACCGCGCCAGCGTGCAGGTGCGTGATGCCTCGGGCGTCATCGCCAGTCGTTCGCGCGTGGTCACCGTCGTGACGCCGCTGGCCGCAGCGCGCCCGACCGCGAGCAGCCCGATCCTCTGCGATGCGCCCGGCCGGCGCGTCTGGACCGTCAATCCCGACGCCGACACGATCAGCGTGATCGACGCCGACACGCGGCAGCTCATCGCCGAGTACCCGAGCTGCGACGATCCGCGTGCGATCGCGCGCACTCCGGGCGGCCAGCTCTGGGTGGCCTGCCACGACGACGACCGCATCCGCGTGCACGCCGAGCAGACCGGCGCCGTCATCGCGACCATCGAGACCGGTTACGGCAGCGCCCCGGTCGGCCTCGCGCTGGCGCCGAACGGGGCCAGTGCCTACGTGGCGCTGGCAGGCCGCGGTGAGCTGCACCGCTTCGATGTGGCCAGCCGCGCGCAGACCGGCGTGCTGGCGCTGGGTCCCAACCCGCGCGGCGTGGCGGTTTCCGCCGACGGCGCGCGAATCCTGGTCAGCCGCTTCCTGTCGCCGACGAACCACGCCGAGGTCTGGGACATCAACGCCGCGACGATGCAACTGACGCGGACCATCCGACTGGCCAAGCTCGGTGGTGATGCGAACCGCGACACCACCGCGACCGGCAAGGGCGTGCCGAACCAGCTCGCCCAGGTCGCGATCTCGCCGCGCTCGGGGCGCGCCTACGTGCCGGCGACCAAGCCCAACAGCGAGCGCGGTCTGCTGATCCACGCCAGCCAGGACCTCGACCAGGACAACACGGTGCGCAACCTGCTGCTGGAGATCGATCCCGATGGGGCGAACCCGGCGCAGCGCTTCCGCCGTGGTATCGACATCGACAACAGCGACTCGGCCAGCGCGATCGGCTTCTCGCCGCTAGGCGACTATGTCCTGGTCACGCTGCAGGGCATGAACGAGCTGCTGGTCCTCGATGCGCTCGCGCTCGATGCCGCGACCGGCCTCGGGTCCCTGGTGACGCGCCTGCCGACCGGCGCGGCGCCACAGGGCGTGTGCACCGACGCGATCACCGGCCGCACCTTCGTCCACGACTTCATGGGCCGCAGCATATCGGTGCTGGAGACCCAGGACTTGTGGGCCGAAGGCTCGCTGCAGGTGGCGCGGCAGGCGGTGCCGGTGGTGGCAACAGAGCCACTGGCGCCGGCCGTGCTGCAGGGCAAGCGGCTCTTCTACCACGCCGGTGATGCGCGGATGAGCGCCGAGGGCTACCTGTCCTGCGCCACCTGCCACGTCGATGGCGGTGAGGACGGCCGGGTGTGGGACTTCACCGGCCGCGGCGAGGGCCTGCGCAACACCACGGTACTCAACGGGCGTGGCGGCATGGCCCACGGGCGAGTGCACTGGAGCGCCAACTTCGACGAGATCCAGGACTTCGAGAACGACATCCGCCTGTTCTTCGGCGGCAGCGGCTTCCTCAGTCCTGCCCAGTTCACCGCGACGCAACCGCCGCTCGGCACCCCCAAGGCCGGATTGAATGCGGATCTCGACGCGCTCGCCGCCTACGTGGCCTCGCTCGGCCACGAGACGATCCCGCGCAGCCCACACCGCAACGCCGATGGCGGCTACAGCGCCGCCGCGGTGCAGGGCGAGGCGATCTTCCAGCGCGAGGGCTGCACGGGCTGCCATGCGCCGCCGCGTTACACGGCAAGCGCGCTGCTGTCCTCGACGCTCGAGAACGTCGGCACGCTGCGCGCCAGTTCGGGCCAGCGCCTGGGCGCGCCGCTGACCGGCATCGATCCGCCGACGCTGCGCGGCGTCTGGGCGAGCGCGCCGTACTTCCACGACGGTTCGGCGCCAACCCTGGCCGATGTGTTTCGCTACACCGGTGGCATCACGCGCCAGGCCGAGTCGGGCCAACTCTCCGGTGGCGCCAGCCTGGTCAACACCTTTGTCGATCTCAACAACGACGACACCGTGCGCGGCCGCGCCTACGTCAGCCTGGAGGGCAGCGCTCAGCGCCTGAACTTTGCCGGCATCGACGGCGGTGGCGGCGGGATGGGCGCGCTGGAGCTGCGCTACAGCAACTCGCGCACCGGCGCGCAGACCCAGGTGCTGACGGTGCGCGTCAACGGTGTCGCCCTGCCGGCGCAGGCGCTGCCGGCGGCCGACAACGACCCGACGTGGCGGGCGACCAACTGGCAGGTGGCGCGCATCGAGAACTTGCCGCTCAATGCCGGCACCGGGAATACCATCGAATTCGAGACCAACAACTGGTACCTCGCGATCGACGAGATTCTCGTCGCCCATGCCGGCCACCTCGCGCAGGCACAGCCGCACCGGCGCGTGCTCGGACTGCTGCAGAACGAGCGCGATGCACTGCTCACCTTCCTGCATGAACTCGACGGCAGCCCGGCACCCGGCGCGCCGCTGTTCGAGGACGGCTTCGAGTAGGCGCGGATGCCGTCCTAGCGACGCACCGCGTAGACGCCATCGAGCCTGCGCTGGCCGCGGAATCCGGCGCCCTCGAGTCGCTTCAACACCTCGCCCGGCACGTCGCGGCCACTGGTTTTGGTGTTCGGGGTGCCGGTGTAGTGGAACAGGCGCCCGCCGGGCTTCAGCACGCGCGCGAGCTGCTCGTAGAAGGCGAGCGCGTAGAGTTCGCCGGCGATACCGAAGCGCGGCGGATCGTGCAGCACCGCATCGACACTGCGATCGGGCACATTGGCGATCGCCTGGGTGATGTCGGCGTGGCGCAGCACGAGGCGTCCGTCGAGCGCCGGATCGTCGGGATCGGGCGACCACGGGTTGTGTTTTCTCAGCCACAGCACGCTCTCGCTGCGCTCGTGGCTCAGGACGCGCGCGGCGCCCTGGGCCAGCGCGCAGGCGGCGAAGTAGCCGAGGCCGCCGCAGGTGTCGAGGACGACCTTGCCGCGCGGTTCGACCAGCGTGACCTTGCGCTCGGCGTCTTCCCACGGCGAGACCTGCGCGGTCGGCAGCATCTTGATGCCGTCGATCTCGAAGGTGGGCGCGCCCCACGCGGTCGGCACCAGCTTGACCAGCGCGCCGGCATAGCGCTGCAGCGGTGCGTAGTGGCCGTCTGCCAGGACGTAGATCGTGCGTTCGCGCAATCCCTCGGGCCACGGCAGGGTCTGGCCGCGCCAGGTCCAGCCCTCGGGATGCAGCGCGACGTCTTCGCTGCTGCGGCCCAGGTCGAAGGAAGCGGTGAATACATCGCGACCGGCGGCACGCGCGGCGTCCATCGCCTCGGCCAGCTGTCGCGTCAGCCAGGGGCCTGGGTCATGCGTCATCAGCGGCTCGGGGGCGATTGCATGGGGGGCGACGATACGGCTTCGTGACGGGCGGGCGCACGTCGGATTGACCCGCCCTTCAGCTCGGCACGTCGATGCTGCGCCATGGATCCTGAGGAGAGGGAAAGATGCGCTGGATGGTTCTTGCCCTCTCGGGCGTGTTGGTGTCGGCGGCGCCCCCGGCGTTCGCGGTGGAGGAGCCGGTCTACACGGTGCTGGCCGAGCGTGACGGCTTCGAGTTGCGCCGCTACAGCGGGTACGTGGTGGCCGAGGTCGAAGTCGAGGGCACTTTCCAGCGTGCCGGCAACCTGGCTTTCCGTCCGCTGTTCGACTTCATCAGTGGCAACAACAGCCAGCGCCAGTCCATCGAGATGACGGCGCCAGTCACTCAGAGCCGCGGCCAGAAGATTCCGATGACGGCGCCGGTCACGCAGGCGCCAGGTGCCAATGGCCGTCATCGCGTC
Source organism: Lysobacterales bacterium (assembly GCA_024710675.1). Classification (GTDB taxonomy): domain Bacteria; phylum Pseudomonadota; class Gammaproteobacteria; order Xanthomonadales; family SZUA-5; genus JANJUH01. The sequence continues at coordinate 15,187 of JANJUH010000392.1, read as the reverse complement.
GGTTTCGTGATGCCTGCAGGCATGACCCTCGAGACCACACCCTTGCCGCGCGATGACCGCGTGACCCTGCGCGAGGTGCCGGAGCACACGATGGCGGTGCTTCGCTACGGCGGCACCTGGAGCGCCGAACGCTACGCCAAGATCGAGGCCGCCTTGCTGGCCATCGTTCGTGAAGAAGGGCTCGAAGTGATCGGTGAGCCGGTCTGGGCTCGCTACAACGGCCCGATGACGCCGTGGTTCATGAGGCGCAACGAGGTGATGGTCGAAGTCGCCGCACCTGCCCGCTGACGCCGCCGCCCGGGGTGCTGCTTGCCGGCACAGCCCGCTTTGCGGCACTGTGACGGCATGGACGATGACGACCGTTGGTATCCGTGCCTGGGCGAGCTGCCGGGCGCTCTGGCCATGCAAGTGCGCGCGCAGCCCGTGCTCGAGGTCCCTGCGGGCGTCGCCCTTTTTGAAGAGCAGTCGCCCTGCGCCGGCTTTCCGTTGGTGCTGGATGGCGCCGTGGAAGTGCACAAGCAGGCGGCCAATGGTCGCCGACTCCGGCTCTACTCGGTGTTGCCCGGGGAATCCTGCGTGATCACCCAGGCCTGCCTGCTCGGGCAGGCCGCCTACAGTGCCCGCGGTGTCACGCGGACACCTTCGCGCCTGCGCGTGCTGCCGACGCATCTGTTCGACGCGCTGCTCGCACAGCACCCGCCATTCCGGCGTTTCGTGTTCGGACTCTTTGCCGAGCGCATGGCCGAGTTGATGGCGCTGGTGGAGGAGGTCGCCTTCCAGCGCCTGGACCAGCGTCTGGCGCGCCTGCTGGTCGAGCGCGGCCCGCTGCTCAAGACCACCCACCAGGCGCTGGCGGATGACCTGGGCAGCGTGCGCGAGATCGTCACCCGGGTGCTGCGCGACTTTGCCGACGAGGGACTGGTCGCCTTGCGGCGTGAGTGCATCGAGGTGCTGGACATCGAGCGCCTTGCCGGACGGGCTGTGTAACCTGGGTCACCGACAGGCCTGCGGCGGAAGTGGAGACTGCGCTCACGTCCGAAACGGACGGCATCAGTCAGGGAGCAGTGCCATGCAAGCCAATGTCGGTGGTATCGATCGAGCCCTCAGGATCGTCGTCGGGCTCGCGCTGATCAGCCTCGTGTTCGTCGGACCGAAAACGCTCTGGGGCCTGGTCGGGATCGTCCCGATCCTGACCGGTCTGGTGCGTTTCTGCCCGGTCTATCCTTTGCTCGGGATCAACACCTGCCCACGGGCCTGATTCGCTCGGCAGATCGCCCCGGATGGGTATCCGGGGCGATCTGGGTGGTGCGGTGGTTCAGATGGCGGCCGGCAGTGCCTGCCGACGTCGGGCCAGTTCGCGCTTGCGCGCGGAGTCGATGCGCCGGACGACACGGTCCAAGGCGTTGTCGAGTGCATTGAGGAGTGCGCTCGAGCGTGCTTCGGCGCGGAAACTGCTGCCATCGCGAAGGGCGACTTCGATGGTGCACGAGTGGTCGACCCCGCCCTTGGGGCCGTTGAGATCACGGAAACGCGCGACCAGCGTCGTGATGCCGGGCGCCAGGCGGTCGAGCGCACGCAGGGCGCGCTCGAAAAAGACCCGTCGCAGGCGCTGCGGGTCAGCCTTGTGCTGGTCGATGATCTCGATCTTCATCGCTGGGATCCTCCCGATCGTGGACGACGTGCCGGTCGCTGCGCCTCTTGACGCTCATGGAAGCCCCCTGACGAAGCGCGTCCGGCACTGTCGAGTCTGAACTCTAATGAGGGTCAGGGTTCCATGCGGGAAAGGGCACGTTCAGGGCGACTGAAGGTTGTCTTGACGATCACTGAACAAAGTCAGAAACGGCGCAGCAGGCCCACGACCACGCCCTGCACGCGCACGCGTTCGGACGCGTAGCGCTGCACGGCGAACTCCGGGTTTTCCGGCTCGAGATCGATCCATCCCTCACGCGGCCGGTAACGCTTGAGCGTGGCTGCCTCGCCATCGATCAGCGCGACCACGATCTCGCCACTGCGCGCTTGCTGGCGTGATTCCACGATCACCACATCGCCATCGAAAATGCCGGCCTCGCGCATCGAGTCGCCGCGCACCGCCAGCGCATAGCCCTCGCGCTTCGGCATCAGTTGCGGTGGCACGGCGACCATCTCGTTGCCGGCCAGCGCGTCGATCGGGCGGCCGGCGGCGATCCGGCCGAGCAGGGGCAGTTCGAAGGATTCCTGCCGCGCTTCCGGGCTGCGCAGGCGGACGCCGCGCTGCTTGCCCTCCATGGGTTCGACCAGGCCGGCCTCGATGAGCGCGGCGACCTGCTTGTGCAGCGATCCGCGCGAGGCCAGGCCGAGTTCGCGGCAGAGATCCTCGAGGCTGGGCGGTGGCAGGCCCTCGGCAGCGCGCGCCTGCAGGTGCTGGTGCAGGCGGCGTTGGGCGGAGGTCAGGGGCAGGGCTTGCGTGTTTTCCATTGGTTCTCTACGCTGGTGGCCTTGGAGAACGGAAAGAGAACGTGACGTGAGCCTAGACGGAAGTGCGCTCGAAGTCGAGTGGTCGCCTGCGCCCGGGCCTGCGCCCGGAGAGCCGGATCGCGTGGCCGCGCTGGTCGCCCGCCTGCGTCGCAAGTACCGCGGCTGCATCACCGGCGAGGCCTATGTGGCCGCCAGTGCGGGGCGCCACGAGGCGGTCCCGGATGCCATCGATGCGCGACTGGCGGCGGCATTGGCGACGCGCGGCGTGCGCTCGCTCTACAGCCACCAGGCCGAAGCGTGGCGGACCGTGGCCGAGGGTCGCCATCTGGTGATTGCCACGCCCACGGCTTCGGGCAAGACGCTGTGCTTCAACGGCCCGGTGCTCGATGCCGCGCTGAAGAGCCAGGCCAAGGCGCTGTACCTGTTCCCGACCAAGGCGCTGGCGCAGGACCAGGTCGCCGAGCTGATGGAACTGAACCGGGCCGGCGAGCTCGGTGTCCGCGCCTACACCTTCGATGGCGACACGCCCTCCGATGCGCGCCAGGCAGTGCGCACCAAGGGCGATATCGTCGTCACCAATCCGGACATGCTGCACCAGGCGATCCTGCCGCATCACACCAAGTGGGCGCAGTTCTTCCAGTCGCTGCGCTACGTGGTCATCGACGAGGTGCACAGCTATCGCGGCGTGTTCGGCTCGCACGTCGCCAACGTGCTGCGCCGGCTGCATCGCATCTGCGCCTTCTACGGCGCGCGTCCGCAGTTCATCTGTTGCTCGGCGACCATCGGCAATCCCGGGGCGCACGCCGAGGCGCTGACCGGCCTGCCGATGCACGCGATCACCGAGAGCGGCGCGCCGCGCGGGGCCAGCCACCTCTTGTTCTGGAACCCGCCGCCGGTCAATCCGGACCTCGGCATCCGTGCTTCGGCACGCTCGCAGGTCAGCAAGCTGGCGCGGATGACGCTCAAGGCCGGGCTGAAGGCCATCCTGTTCGCCAACTCGCGCCTCATGGTCGAGGTGCTGACCAAGTACCTGAAGGACGTGTTCGATCACGATCCGCGCAAGCCGGCGCGGGTACGCGCCTACCGCGGCGGCTACCTGCCCGAGGAACGCCGCCTGACCGAACGGATGATGCGGGCCGGCGCGATCGACGCGATCGTCAGCACCAGCGCGCTGGAACTCGGCGTCGACATCGGCGCGCTCGATGTCTGCCTGCTGTGCGGCTACCCGGGCTCGATCGCCGCGACCCGCCAGCGTCTCGGTCGCGCCGGTCGACGCCAGCAGGCGGCGCTGGGCGTGCTGGTGGCCTCCAGCGACCCGCTCGACCAGTTCGTTGTCCGCAACCCTTCCTATTTTCTCGAGCAGTCGCCGGAACAGGCTCGGATCGACGCCGACCAGCTGCTGATCCTGCTCGACCACATCCGTTGCGCCGCTTTCGAGCTGCCCTTCGCCGAGGGCGATCGCTACGGCGGGCGCGAGATCCGCGAGTTCCTCGAGTACCTGGTCGAGGAAGGACTGCTGCATCGCGACGGCCCGCGCTGGCACTGGATCGCCGACAGCTACCCGGCGAACGCGGTCAACCTGCGCTCGGTGGCCGACGGCAACTTCGTGGTCGTCGATCGCAGTGGCGGCAAGCAGACCATCATCGCCGAGGTCGACTACAGCTCGGCGGCACTGACGCTGTACGAGGGCGCCATCTACATGGTCCAGTCGGTGCCCTGGCAGGTCGAGAAGCTCGACTGGGTCGGTCGCAAGGCCTACGTGACGCGCACCCACGTCGACTACTACACCGACGCGATCGACTACACCAAGCTGAAGCCGCTGGCCGAGTTCGGCGTCGAGCGGGCCGGCGCAGGGGAGGCGGTGCACGGCGAGGCCCACGTGGTGCGGCGCGTGACCGGCTACAAGAAGATCCGCTACTACAGCCACGAGAACATCGGCTACGGGCCGGTGAACCTGCCGGACCAGGAGCTGCAGACCACCGCGATGTGGTGGAGGCTGCCACCAGCGGCGCTGGATCGCGTGTTCCGCACGCGCTTCGAGGCGCTCGACGGCTTCCTCGGTGCTGCCTATGCGCTGCATACGGTGGCCACCTTGCTGTCGATGTGCGAGCCGCGCGATCTTGGCAAGGCGGTGGGCAGCGGCGACAGCGAGTGGAGTGCCGAGGTGTCGGCCAAGGGGCGCGGCCAGATCCGCGGACAGGGCGGCGAGGCGGTTGATCCGGCGACGCTCGAACGCTTCGCGCCGGCGGTCTATCTCTACGACAACTACCCGGGAGGCATCGGCCTGTCGCGCCCCTTGTTCGAGCGACGCGCCGAACTGCTGTCCGCGGCGCGGGCCCTGGTGCGCGATTGTCGCTGTGGACCTGGTTGTCCCGCCTGCGTGGGACCGATCCTGGCGACCGAGGAAGGCCGCAGTCCCAAGGCCAACGCGCTGACGGTGCTGGACCTGCTGGCGTGAACGCCGCGGCCAGCCAGCCCGGTGGATTGCGTGAGCGCCTGCGTGCCCTGCGCGGTGCGCCAAGCACTACGCCGGTTACCGAAGGGCTGGATGCCGAATGGCGCGATCGGCTGGTCCGGCTCCGGCAACTGACGCGCGAGCGGGCGGGGCAGGGTGGGCTGCGTCCGGTGGCATCCTTGCCTGGGCGCGAGGTGGCGCCGGGCCTGCTGCTCGATGAGCGCCGCCTCGGCAGCCTGCATGCGCGGCTGGCCGGCATCGAGTTGCCTGCAGAGCTCTCGGTGCCATGGCTGGACGAGCGCACGGTGCCGCGCGAGCGCCTGCTCTTCTTCGACACCGAGACCAGTGGCCTGTGTGGTGGTGTGGGCCTCAAGGTCTTCCTGCTCGGTGTCCTGCGCTACGAGGACGATGCCTTCGTGATGCGCCAATACCTGATGCGCACGCCGGGCGGTGAGGGCGCGCTGGTGCGCGCCTGGCAGCGTGAGCTGGCCGACGAGCCGGTGCTGGTCAGCTACAACGGCAAGCGCTTCGACTGGCCGGCACTGTCCACGCTCGCCACGCTGCACGGCGTCGCGCTGCCGGCCGCCGGCGAGCACTGGGACCTGCTGTATCCGGTCCGCCGGGCCTATCGCAAGGAATGGCCGAATTGCCGTCTCGTCACCGCCGAGGAGCGCCTCACCGGCCGCCCACGCAAGGCCGACCTGCCCGGCAGCGAAGCACCGCGCGCCTGGCGCGAGTACCTGGCGCATGGGCACACGGGCCTGCTGTCGGAGGTGATGCGGCACAACCGCTACGACCTCGAAGCGCTGCTCAGGATCCTCGGGCATTTTGCCCGCTAGCGTCGCCTCCGATCGCGCCCAGAGGGCGCTCCCACGGCAGCGGCGGTTCGTCGAGCCTTCGGTAGGAGCGCCCTTGGGCGCGAAGGGGCTGCGGGAGGCCCATTTTCGCGCGCAGAGCGCGCTCCTACGGGTGCGGCTAGTCCGCGCCCTCGGGGTAGGAGCGCCCTTGGGCGCGATCGGGCTTGCGGCGAGATCTCTTTGCGCGCAGAGCGCGCTCCGGGCGGGATGGCATCCGGGCTTTGCCGCAGGAGCGCCCTCGGGCGCGATAGGTGTGCCCGGCGGCTCAGGGGTCCGCCAGATCCCGCAACTGCTCATTGTGGCTGCGGAAGTTCAGCGCACAGCGGGCGACGAAGTCATCGATCACGCGCAGGTCCCAGCGTGTCTCGGCTGCCGTCGCTGGCCGCAACTGCGGCTCATCCGGATAGGTCCCGTAGCCGCCGAGCAGGCAGTGCCAGGACACCGGCGTGTAGTAATGCTGGATGCCCTGCGCGTGGATCTCGCGGACCACGTTCTCGCCGTGGAACCAGGCTTCCAGCACGCGCCGCAGCGAGGGCGACAGCGCCTCGTTGCGCGCGCAGTCGCGCCAGTACTCGCTGTCGTCGCGTTGGCTGACGCGGTAATGGCAGTGGATGTAGTCGCGAATGCCCTCGATGCGGCGGGCGATGTCGGTGTTGTAGGCCTGGCGCCGCGACTCGATGTCGCCATTCCCCTCGATCGCATCGACGAATCGCCACACCGTCTCCAGCACCAGGTGCAGTGCGGTGGCCTCCAGAGGCTCGATGAAGCCCTGCGACAGGCCCACCGCCAGCGAATTGCGCTGCCAGGTGTGCTCGACGCGCCCCACGCGCATCTTGAGGTGGCGCGCGTTGACTGCCGAACCGGTGAGCCCGAGGTGCGCACGCAATTCGGCCTCGGCCTCGTCCGCCGAGCAGTAGCGGCTGCTGTAGACGTAGCCATTGCCATTGCGGTGGGTCAGCGGGATTCGGAACACCCAGCCGTTGCGCAGAGCCGTGGACACCGTCTGGCACTCGGGGCCTTCGGCATCGGCCGGCGTCGGCATCACAACGGCGGCATCGTTGTAGAGATTGCTGGCGAAGGGCAGGAAACACACGCCCAGTGCCTGCTGGTGGATCACGGCACGAAAACCGCTGCAATCGACGTAGAGGCCCGCCGCCAGACGGCGTCCGTCGCTGGTCTTGAGCGCAGCGACCTCTCCGGATTCGGCCAATTCCACTTCGGCGACCGTCCCTTCGTAATGCTCGATGCCGCGCGCGGTGCCGAAATCACGCAGGAAGCCGCCCAGGAGGTAGGAATCGAAGTGGTAGCCGTAGCTGACCAGGAAGGGAAAGTTGTGGTTCGGGTGTGGCCCCAGGCGCTGCGTTGCGAGTCGCGCATTCAGGAAATAGCGGTCGGGATGGCCGTGCAAGGCCAGGCCCTCGCGCCGTCCGCTGCAGGCGTGCAGGAAGGCCGCGGCCGTGTGTTCGTCGACCTGCGAGGGGAAGTGGTGGAAATAGCGTTCGAAGCCCGGGCGGGTCGACCAGCCGCGGAACTCGATGCCGAGTTTGTAGGTGGCGTGGCAGGCCGGCATCCAGTCGCGCTCGGCCAGGCCCAATGAGTCGAAGAAGGCCTTCAACTGCGGCGTCGAGCCCTCGCCGACACCGATGATCCCGATCTCCGGCGACTCCAGCACCGCGACCTGCGTGTCCGGCCAACGCTGCTTAAGGATGTTCGCGCTCATCCAGCCGGCAGTGCCGCCGCCGAGGACGAGGATGCTGGCGGGTCGCGGGTCAGCCATGGTCGGACGGGCGCATGGGGCGGGCTAAGGCTGTCGAGTATGCCAAGCGGTACACGCTACGGCGTGCACGCGAGCGCCGGACGGCCGGGTATGATCCGGCGCTTCCCGAGCGAACCTGATGGAGTGTCGATCGCGTGTTCGAGATCCTGAAAGCCGGCGGCTGGGTGATGATTCCGCTGGTACTGGCCTCGGTGGCCATGGTCGGCATCATCCTCGAGCGTTTCTGGAGCTTGCGCCGCAGCGCCGTGCTGCCGCCCAAGCTGGGGCCCGAGGTGCGGGCCTGGGCGCGTTCGGCCAAGGTCGAGAAGGACCATGTCGAAAAGCTGCGTGGCAACTCGCCGCTGGGTGCGGTGTTGGCCGAGATCGTGGCCCACCGCCAGCGCTCGCGGGACATCCTGCGCAGCAAGGCCGAGGACGCCGGACGCCAGGTGACGCATCGCCTGGGTCGATTCCTCAATGCGCTGGGCACGATCGCCATCATTTCGCCGCTGCTCGGCCTGCTCGGCACGATCTCGGGCCTGATCCGCATGTTCCTGGTCATCACCACCGCCGGCATCGGTGATGCCAACGCGCTCGCCGGGGGCATTGGCGAGGCGCTGGTCGCGACGGCGGCCGGCCTCGTGATCGCGGTGATCGCCTACGTGTTCCACCGTTATTTTCGCGGCCGCGTGCTCGATCTGGCGATCGACCTCGAGCGTGAGGCCGGCCTGCTGATCGACAGCCTCGAGCAGGGTCCGGAGGCGGCGCCGGCGAGGCCGGCCCGATGAAGTTCACCGCTCCCGAGGGTGACGAGCCGGAGATCAACCTGATCCCGCTGATCGATGTCATCCTCGTCCTGCTGATCTTCTTCATGGTCTCGGCGACCTTCGACCAGCATGGACGCATCAAACTGCAACTGCCCCAGGCCACCGTCGAGGCGAAGGCTGATCCGGAGCAGCCGCTGATCCTGCAGATCGATGCCGAGGGACGCTATTTCGTCAACAACAGCGAGGTGGTCAACTCGCGGATCGAGACCCTCAAGGCAGCGCTGGAGCAGTTGGGCGGGGAACCGTCGGAGCGGCCGGTGGTGCTGCGTGCCGACGCCCGTACCCAACACCAGGCGGTGGTCACCGCGATGGACGCGCTGGCGCAGCTCGGTTACCGCAACATCGCGATCGCGACGGTGCGGTCCGACAGCCAGCCCTGAAGCGGGCCATGGACGCGGCATCGCCTTCCGGCAGTGCGCTGTGGCGGCGCCTGCTGCCGCTGCTGCGACCGCACCTGGCGATCGGGCTGGTGGCATTCCTCGGGATGCTGATGGAAGCCAGCGTCGCCGCCGGCTTCACCGCGCTGATGCAGCCCCTGCTCGACGACGCGCTTGGCGCGCGCAACTCGACCGTGATTGCCTGGCTGCCGGTCGCGATCATCGCGCTGTTCGTGATCCGCGGTGTCGGCGTCTATGTCGGCGACTACGGCATGGCGTGGATCAGCCGGCGGGTGATCGCCGACCTGCGCGCCCAGGTCTTCGAGCGTTACCTTGTGCTGCCCTCCAGCCATTTCGCCTCGCAGTCGAGCGGCGACGCACTGGCGAGGCTCTCCTTCCAGGTCGACCAGATCGGCCAGGCCTGTACCGAGGGCCTGAAGATCTACGTGCTCGACACCCTGGTGATCCTCGGCCTGCTCACCGTGATGCTGTGGTACAGCCCGGTGCTGACCGCCTCGGTGCTGCTGGCGGGCCCCGCGATCGCGCTGGTGATCCGCCTGGTCAGCAAGCGCTACCGTCGTATCAGCCGGCGCATCCAGGAGTCGCTGGCGGATGTCACCCAGATCGGCCAGGACGTGATCCTGGGCGAGCGCGAGATCAAGATCTACGGTGGCCAGCAGGAAGAGCGCGAGCGTTTTTCCAAAGTCAACGAGCACAACCGTCGCCAGCACCTGAAGGTCACCGCGACCAACGCGACCAGCTCGGCGCTGGTGCAGATCCTCGCGGCCTGCAGCCTGGCGCTGGTGGTCTACGTGGCCACCCGTCCGGGCCAGCTCGAGATCCTGACGCCCGGCGCCTTCACCGCCTTCATGACGGCGATGCTGGCGATCCTGCCCTCGCTGAAACGCCTGACCCAGGCCCAGGCACTGATCCAGCGTGGACTGGCGGCGGCCGAATCCGTGTTTGCGGTCCTCGATGCCGAGGCCGAGCGCGACGAGGGCCAGCACGCGCCGGACCGAGTGCGCGGCGAGATCCGCTTCGAGGGCGTGGCGCTGCGCTATCCCGGTCGCGAGGAATCGGCCCTGGAGCGCATCGACCTCGCGATCGCGCCCGGCGAGACGGTGGCGCTGGTCGGCCGCTCGGGCAGCGGCAAGAGCTCGCTGGTGGCCTTGCTGGCGCGTTTCTTCGAGCCCAGCGCCGGGCGCATCCTGCTCGATGGCGTGCCACTGGCCGATTACCGGCTCGCGGCGCTGCGCCGGCAGATCGCGATGGTCGGCCAGCACGGGGTGCTGGTGAACGACAGCGTGGCCCGCAACATCGCCTACGGCGCCGGGCGCAACGCCTCGCGCGAGGCGATCGAGGCCGCGGCACGCGCCGCCCATGCCTGGGAATTCGTCGCCGCCCTGCCGCAGGGCCTGGACAGCACGATCGGCGAGCGCGGCGCGGCGCTCTCCGGCGGCCAGCGCCAACGCCTCGCCATCGCCCGCGCGCTGCTCAAGGACGCGCCCATCCTGATCCTCGACGAGGCCACCAGCGCGCTCGACAACCGCTCGGAAGCCGAAGTGCAAAAGGCGCTGCGCGCAGCGATGAAGGGCAGGACCACGCTGATCGTCGCGCACCGCCTGAGTACCGTCGAGCAGGCCGATCGCATCGTCGTGATGGACGCCGGACGGATCGTCGAGATCGGCTCGCACGCCGAGCTGATGGCGCGTCAGGGCGCCTATGCTGCCCTGCAGCGGATCCGCGACATGGAGCCGGCCGATGCCGATATTCCCTGATTCCGGACGCCTGCAGGCGATCTGGTACGGCGGCGCCGCGCCTTCGATCGGCCTGCGCCTGCTGGCCGGGCTGTATGCCGGTGCCCGCTGGCTGCACGGACTGCCCTGGCGCCTGGGACTGTTGCGGGCACGGCCGACGCCGGCGCCGGTGGTCGTGGTCGGCAACCTCACGGTGGGCGGCACCGGCAAGACGCCGCTGGTCATCGCGCTGGTGCAGGCCTTGCGCGCACGCGGCATCGCGGTCGGTGTGGTCAGTCGCGGCTACGGGCGGCGCAGTCGCGGTGTGTTCCTGGTCGGCCGTGACAGCGAGGCGGCGGAGGTCGGCGACGAGCCGCTGCTGATTGCACGAGAGACGCGAGCCCCGGTGGCGGTGGGCGAGGATCGCGCGGCCGCGTTGGCGCGCCTGTGCGGTGCCGTTCCGCTCGAGCTGGTGATCGCCGACGACGGCCTCGAGCACCATCGGCTGGCAAGAGTGATGGACATCGTCGTCATCGACGGCCGCCGTGGCTTCGGCAACGGCTGGCTGCTGCCGGCCGGGCCACTGCGCGCACCGCTCTCGCGGCTGCGCACGGTCGATGCCCTCGTCTTCAACGGTGATCCGATCAGCATGCCCCCTGCCTTGCCTCAGGATCTGCCGCGCCATGTCATGCAGGTGCGCATCACCGCCATCACGCCCCTGGCGCGCGAGGCGCCGCGGCCGCTGGCGGCATGGAAGGGGAGTTCCGCGCACCTCGTCGTGGGTACCGGCAACCCCGAGCGCATTGCCGATGCGGTGCGGGCGCTGGGCATCGACGTGCGCCTGCACGCCCTGCCGGACCACCACGATTACGAGCGCTCGGGTGTACCCCACGTCGACGACGGCCTGCCCGTGCTCACCACGGCCAAGGATGCGGTCAAGCTGCCGTCGAAACTGGCCGGCTGGCATGTGCTCGAAGCCGAAGCCGATATCGATCCGGCCCTGGTCGAGCGGCTGGTCGCGCTGGCAAGGGAGGCAGCTCATGGATGAGTCACTGGTGGTCGCGATCCCGGCGCGCATGGGCGCGAGCCGGCTGCCGGGCAAGCCGCTGGCGGACATCGGTGGGCGCCCGCTGATCGCCCACGTGATCGCGCGGGCGCAGGCCCTCGAGGGTGCGCAGTGTGTGGTGGCCACCGATGACGAACGCATCGCCGCCGCCGCGCGGGCGGCCGGCGTGGCGGCGGTGCTGACCCGCGCCGACCATCCCACCGGCAGCGACCGGCTGGCCGAACTGGGTGAGCATCTTGGTTGGCACGGGCGCGAGATCATCGTCAACCTGCAGGGCGACGAGCCGCTGATGCCGCTGTCCTGCCTGCGCGCGGTGGTCGATGCGCTGCGCGCCGACCCGAGTGCCGCGGCAGCCACGCTGGCGACGCCGGTCAGCAGCGCCCGCGAGGCCTTCGATCCCTCCTGCGTCAAGGTGGTTGCTGCCGCCGACGGGCGCGCCCTGTACTTCAGTCGCGCGCCGATCCCTTGGGCGCGCGACGCCTTTGCGCGCGAACGTGAGCATCTGCCGGAGGGTTTGCCGATGCTCCGTCACCTTGGCCTGTACGCCTATCGCGCCCACACCCTGCGCCGCTTCGCGGCCCTGCCGCAAGGGCGTCTCGAGCGCTTCGAGTCGCTGGAACAGTTGCGCCTGCTGGAAAACGGCTTGCCGATTGCGCTCAGGCTGGCGCCCGAGCCGATCCCGCCCGGCGTCGACACGCCGGAAGACCTCGAACGCGTCCGCCGCCTGCTGGCTTCCGTATGATCGGGCAGGACGTGCGCGCTGGAGCCGTGAATGAAGGGTGAGATCTACCTGGCCGAGTTGCCGCCCGACCTGGGCTGGGTCAACTGCGAGCAGGCGCCGCTGCTGTCCGCGCAGCGCGGCAAGGCGGTACTGCTCAACTTCTGGTGTGGCTCGAGCATCGCCTGCCAGCAGCAGGCCCAGGAACTGGCCCAGTTGCAGCAGCGCTACAGTGACGGGCTCTGCGTGCTCGGTATCCATACGCCGAAACACCTGGGCGAAGCCGAAGATGCGCGGGTGGCGAAGACGGCGAACCGCTGGCACCTGCTGTATCCGGTGGCCAACGACCGTGAGTGGATCCTGTGGCGCCAGCTCGGTATCGAGGCCTGGCCGACCGCGGTGCTCCTCGACCACACCGGCAAGCTGGTTGCGATCTTCGAGGGTGAGGGGCGCCGGGCCGAGATCGAGGCGCATGTCGAGCGCATCCTCGACCAGGCCGCGGAGCAGGACCTGCGCAGCTTCGAGATGCCACCGCGCGCCACCCGCAGCGAAGCCAAGGGCGCCTTGCGCTTCCCGACCCGGATGGTCGCCTCTGAGAACCACCTGTACCTGGCCGACAGCGGCTACAACCGGGTGCTCGAACTGCATTTCGACGGCCGCATCAACCGCCAGTTCGGCTCCGGCAACCCGGGTTGCTGGGATGCGCGCAACAGCGATGCGGGCTTTAGGGATCCGGTGGGCCTGGCGCTCTGGAAGGACAACCTGTACATCGCCGATGCCGGCAATCACGCGCTGCGGCGCGTGCGCCTGCTGACCGGTGAAGTCGAGACCATCGCCGGCAATGGGCAGTGGGGCCACCCGGCATTGGCCGAATTGTCGCAGCCGACGGCCTCGCCGCTGGCCTCGCCCACCGATCTGGCGATGTCGCCGAGCGGTGATCGGCTCTACGTGGCGATGACCGGCCTGCACCAGATCTGGCAGTACGACCTCGGACGCGGCACGCTCTCGGCCTGGGCCGGCAATGGCCGTGAGGACCTGGTCGATGGCACCGGAACCTTTTGCAGCCTCGCCCAGCCTACCGGCTTGGCCATGCTGGGTGACGTCTTGTATGTCCTCGACGCGGCCACCTCTGCACTGCGCTCGATCCGTCTCGCTGACCTCAGGGTCGGAACGGTGATCCCGGGTGGCATGTACGCCGGCAGCCTGCAGGACGGCGCCGGTGGCGGCGGACGGATGTGTCATCCCTGCGCGATCCACGCCGATCCGGCCCGCAAGATGCTGTGGATCGCCGATACGCTGAACCATCGCCTGCGCGCCTACTCTCTGGTCAAGGGTGAGCTGAAGACGCTCAATCTCAACTACGAACTGCAAGGGCCGGCTGGCGTCTGTGTGGCCCAGCAGGCCATCTGGATCGCCAACACCGACGCCCACGAGGTGCTGAAGCTGGACCTCAAGACCGGGCGGCTGTCACGGCTGCCGATCGCGCGCTGAGTCGGCCGTGGTGAGGCGTAGAGGGCCGCCGGTTGCGGAGGCTGACGGCGCGGAAGCCTTCGACGGCCGTGGCTTCGCGCGCACGCTGACGCGCGAGCCCGGTGTCTACCGCATGCTGGGCGGTGACGACGAGGTGCTCTATGTCGGCAAGGCCCGGAATCTGCGCCATCGCGTCGAGAGCTACTTCGCGCGTGGCGCCCACGATGCGCGGATCACCAGCATGGTCATGCAGGTGCGCCGTATCGAGGTCATGGTCACGCGCACCGAGGCCGAGGCGCTGCTGCTCGAGAGCCAGCTCATCAAGGCGCTGAAGCCGCGCTACAACATCGATTTGCGCGACGACAAGAGCTACCCGTGGATCCGGCTGACGGCCGCCGATGAGTACCCGCGGCTGGCTTTCCACCGAGGTGCGAAGCTGCCGGGTGATCGCTATTTCGGGCCCTTTCCGTCGGCCTGGGCCGTGCGCGAAACGCTCAGCCTGATCTTCCGCACCTTCGGCGTCCGCCAGTGCGAGGACAGCGTCTTCCGTCATCGCACGCGCCCCTGCCTGCAGCACCAGATCGGCCGCTGCAGCGCGCCCTGCGTGGGATTGATCGACCGCCACGACTACGCCGCTGCCGTGCGCCACGCCTGCCTGGTGCTCGAAGGGCGCAGTGGCCCGTTGATCGATGAATTGAACGGCGAGATGGAGCGAGCCGCGCAGTCGCTCGACTTCGAGCGCGCGGCGCGCCTTCGCGACCAGGTCGCTGCGCTGCGGCGCGTGCTCTCTCCGCAATTCGTGCAGGGTGAGAAGGGCGATCTCGACGTCCTCGCCTGCGTCAGTCGCAATGGCAAGGCTTGCGTCGAGGTGCTGTTCTTCCGCGGTGGCATGAGCCTGGGCAACCGCAGCTGGTTCCCGCGTTTTCTCGGCGAGGCCGGCGAGGGCGAGATCCTGCGCGCCTTCATCCTGCAGCACTACACCAGCCAGAGCGCACCGGCCGAGCTGCTCCTCAGCCATGCCATCGAGGACGAGGAGCTGGTGGCCGAGGTGCTCGGCGAGCAGGCCGGGCGCAAGGTGCGCATCGTCCATGCGCCGCGCGGCGAGCGCGCGCGCTGGGTCGAGATGGCCATGCGTACCGCCGAAGCCGCGCTCGCCACGGAACTGGCCGCCAATGCCACGCTGCGCACGCGCCAGCAGAGCCTGCGCGAGCTGCTGGGACTGGACGAGCCGCCGGCGCGGATCGAGTGCTTCGACATCAGCCACACCCAGGGCGAGGGCACCATGGCGTCGTGCGTGGTCTTCGACGCGCGCGGGCCGCTGAAGAGCGACTACCGGCGCTTTCGCATCGAGGGCATCGCCCCCGGGGACGATTACGCAGCGATGCGGCAGGCCTTGTCGCGACGCTTCGCGCGGCTGGCGAAAGGCGAGGGCGTGATGCCGGAGTTGCTGCTGATCGACGGCGGCATCGGC
>JANJUH010000370.1 GCA_024710675.1 Lysobacterales bacterium | reverse complement strand
GCAAGCAGCAGCCAGTCCATACGGCTCATCAGGCGGTCTCCTCGCTCTTCAGGTGTTCCGCCTTGGCCAGCAGTTCCTCACGGGTTTCCGGGATGGCGGGATCGACGAAGATGCATTCGACCGGGCAGACCAGCACGCATTGGGGCTCGTCGAAGTGCCCCACGCATTCGGTGCAGCGGCTCGGTGCGATCTCATAGATGCGCGCGCCCGCGGTGATCGCCTGGTTGGGGCAGGCGGGCTCGCAGACATCGCAGTTGATGCACTGGTCGGTGATGTAGAGCGCCATCGCGGGAATCGCGCCAGTGCCGCGCCCGGTTCAGGGCCGCGGCGGACTGGCGTCGGGCGACCTTACTGGACTTCGTGCAGGACGAACTCCGCGCCCCAGGCACCGACGGCGGCCTGCACGCGCTCGGCCTCGGCGGCCTTGCCGACGAAGATCACCTTGGTACCCTTGAGCGCGTCGGCGCGCGGGTTCTCGTAGGCCTTTTCGATGATTTCGGCCATCAGCGCGGAGTCCGGCGAGGCGTACATCAGCAAGGTGCCCTGGGCGAGGCCCGGCGCGATCTGGGTCTTGATCTGCTCGATCTGGCGCGCCGTCTTTTCCGCATCCTGCTGATAGTCCGTATAGATGGCGTAGAAGCGCGAGTTCTGGTCCGTCGGTGCATAGACCTTGGCGACCGCCTGCACATACTTGCGCCAGGCCATCGAGTCGGACGGGTTGGTCGGGGCGACGACCTGGTTCTGGGCATCCTTCGGCGCCTCCTTCTGGCAGGCGGGCAGGATCAGCACGGCGAGGGCGACGAGCAGGGCGGTGAGGATGCGGTGGGCCATGGCGGGCTCTCCAGACAGGGAATGGCGGAATGCTACCAGTGTGAAGCCGTCAGCGTCCCCACAGCGCCTCGAGGCGACACAGCACGGCCGGCGGGACGAAGCCCGAGACATCGCCGCCCAAGCGGGCCACTTCGCGCACCAGCGAGGAAGAGATGAAGCTGTACTGCTCGGCCGGGGTCAGGAACATCGTCTCGGCTTCGGGAATCAGGTGGCGATTCATGCTGGCGAGCTGGAATTCGTACTCGAAGTCCGACACCGCGCGCAGCCCGCGCAGGATCACCGAGGCACCGATCTGGCGGACGAAGTGGGCGAGCAGCGTATCGAAGCCGAGCACTTCGACATTGGGCAGCCCGGCGAGAGCCTCGCTGGCCATCTCGATCCGTTCGTCGAGCCCAAAGCTCGGGCCCTTGACCGGGTTGTGGGCAATGCCCACCACCAGTCGCTCGAACAGCGGTGCGGCCCGGTTGACCAGGTCGACATGGCCCATCGTCATCGGATCGAAGGTGCCCGGATAGACGGCGATGCGCGGGGCGGTGGGAGACAGGGTGCTCATGAGGTCGCCCTCGGCTCGGCTGCGGCGTGCCCCTCCACACTAGCGGAGCCATCGTCACGCTCCAATAGCGCACATTCGACGATGCCGGCGTGCGCTTCGCGGCGCGCACGAAATCCCTGCGGCCACTGCGGGCGCGCGCCGCGTGGCCATTCGACGTAAACCCAGCCATCCCCGGCGAGCAGTTGCGGCAGGCGGGCGAACAGTGCCGGCCACAGGTCCAGCGCGTAGGGCGGGTCGACGAAGACGATGTCGAAGGGCGCCGCGACCGCCAGCGTGCGCGCGTCCTCGCGGGTGATCGTCACCCGGTCGGCGAGCTTCAGTCGCGTGGCGGTCGCCAGCAGGCCGGCGGCCAGGCGCGGATTGGGCTCGTTGAAGTGGCTGTGGGCGGCCCCGCGCGACAACGCCTCGAAGCCGAGCGCGCCCGAGCCGGCGCAGAGGTCGAGCACGCGGGCGCCGCGCAGGCGCGGAGCCAGCCAGTTGAACAGGGTCTCGCGCAGGCGTGCCGGGGTCGGGCGCAGCCCGGCTTCGTCGGGTACCTCGATCCGGGAGCGCTTCAGCTCGCCGCCGATGATGCGGATGTCGCCGGGCGTGGTGGTCCTGGGCTGCAGTAGCGGGCTGGGCTTGCGCTGTCGCGGCATCGTGCTGGCCCCGGCGGTCGTGCGGAATCCGCAGCATAGTCGCACGCGCTTCAGCATGGCTTTCGATAAGCCGGGCCCGCGCCCCGCTACAATGGCGGGCTTTCGTTGCCGGATCCCGCCATGCTCGACTGGTTTCGCCGCAAGAAGGAGCCCGCGCCGGCGCAGCCGGCGAGCGAGGCGCCTGTAGCCCCGATCGTCGAGGCGGCAGCCGCTGCGCCTGCTGCGGAGCCGGAGCCGCAAGGGATGGATGCGGCAGCGGTTGAACACGTGCCGTCGGAGACAGCGGCCGAGCTGGCGGCAGCGCCTGCGCCAGTCGAGGTCGATCCCTTCCTCGATGCCTGGGCGCGTGCCTTCGACGAGGTCCGCGCCGAGGCCGCGGCCGCACCGCCGCCGCCGCGCTCGCTGTCAGAGACACTGGCAGCCACGGCGACAGCCCTCGGCAGCAGCCGGGGGGGGCTGCTGCAGCGCAACCCCAAGCTGGACGAGGACCTGCTCGAGGAGCTGGAAACCGCGCTGATCCAGGCCGACCTCGGCGTTGCCCTGGCCGGCGAACTGATCGCCGATCTGCGTGCCCGCATCAAGAAACGCGAGTTCGCCGATGCGCAGGGCTTGTGGCAGGCGCTGCGGGCGGATCTGCTCGCGCTGGTGCAACCGCATGCGCAGCCGCTGGAGATTCCGCCAGCGCCGCGCCCCTTCGTGATCCTGACCGTGGGGGTCAACGGCGCCGGCAAGACCACCACCATCGGCAAGCTGGCGATGCGTTTCCGCCAGCAGGGCCTGAGCGTGATGCTCGCCGCCGGCGATACCTTCCGCGCCGCCGCGGTCGAGCAATTGAAGCTGTGGGGCGAGCGCAACCAGGTACAGGTGATCGCCCAAGGCAGCGGCTCGGATTCGGCGAGCGTGATCTTCGATGCGCTGCAGGCGGCCACCGCGCGCGGGGTCGACGTTCTCATCGCCGACACCGCCGGGCGCCTGCACACGCAGTCGCACCTGATGGCCGAACTGGCCAAGGTCAAGCGCGTGCTCGGCAAGATCGAGGCCAGCGCGCCCCACGAGACCTTGCTCGTGATCGACGGCGGCACGGGCCAGAACGCGCTGAACCAGGCGCGCCAGTTCCACCAGGCGGTCGGCCTTTCCGGCATCGTCGTCACCAAGCTCGACGGCACGGCCAAGGGTGGTGTCGTGTTCGCGCTGTGTCGCGAGTTGAAACTGCCACTGCGCTTCATCGGTGTCGGCGAAAAGCGTGAGGATCTGCGCGAGTTCGTCGCCGAGGACTACGTCGACGCCATCCTGCCGGCAGAGGTTGGTGCGGGTTCGGGCCAGGGGTAGGAAAATTCCGACGGCGCTGTCGGATTTTTGCCGATGCGCCGGCTGTCCGTGACTGCGATGCTGCCGCGCAATCGCACAGGCAGACACTGGCGGGCGGGACCAATGCGGAGCAAGCTCTCGATCATGCGGGCAGTCAGGGCCAGGCGCGGTGGCAGGCAGGGCGGGCGCGGTTTCACGCTCGTCGAGGTGCTCGTCGCCCTGCTGGTCTTCAGCATCGGCATGGTCGGGGTGGCCGGCCTGATGGTGGTCGCGGTGAAGGGTAACCAGGGTGCCTACCTGCGCACCCAGGCTGGCCTTCTGGCGCAGTCGATGGCCGAGCGCATCCGCGCCAATCGCTCGGCGATCACCGAGTACAACGGCTTGTACGACGCCAGTTCGGCTGGTACCGATCCTTGCGTCGGCGGCGTGCCTTGCGCGCCGGCGCAGCGGGTCGCACGCGACCGGGCGCAGTGGAGTCGCGAGCTGGCCCGGTCGCTGCCTGCGGCAAGGGCCGAGGTCGATTGCGAGGGCAGCCTGCTCGGCAGCCCCGAACAGGCCGCGATCGCGCCCTTCGCCGGCTTGTGCGCGATCTCGATTGCCTGGGATGCCTCAGCTCTGCAGACAGGAGCGGGCAACTCCGCCAACGGCGCGCAGCTCGAGTCGCTGAGCTGGGTGTTTCAGCCATGAGGACTCGCAGTCCTAGCCCGGCGTTCATATCCGCGATGGTGTCGCAAGAACGACGGTGCGGTTCGCTGCGCTCACCAGCACCCTACGACAAGCCCGCTTCTCCCCAGTCGCGAGGCACTCGGTGCGCTTCGCTGCGCAGACCAGCACCCTACGACCAGCCCGCTTCTCCCGGGTCACGGGTCCCGGGTTCCGGGTGCCGTCACCGCGGCCGCGGTTTCACCCTCGTCGAACTGCTCGTCGCCATGGCGATCGGACTGCTGCTGGCAGCCGGGATCGGCTCGCTGTACCTCGCCGTCAGTCGCTCGGGTGCCTTCCAGGATCGCCTGGGTTGGCTGCACGAGAGCGGGCGCTTTGCCGTGGTCCGGCTCGAGGAAGACCTGCAGGCCTATGCGGGCTCGGGTTGCGGGGGGCTGCAGGCGCTCCCGCACGCGGGATCAGAAGCACAGGCGTGGTCCCCCCGATCGCCGATGGTCCATGTCGCGGACCTCGGACTGCCGGACTCGGGCGGCATGGCCAGCGTCGATCCGGACAGCGGTGCGGCGCGCCAGGCGCCGGCGACCGCACCGTATCGCCTGGGCGAGCGCTTCCTGCTGCAAGGCTACCGATGCCGCGAGGGCAGCGACTGTACGCCCGCCTTGCCGGACCCGGCGATGTTTCCGCCAGCCCGCCTTGCACCCGGCGCCCGGGTGCCACACTCCGATGTACTGACGCTGCGCTACCTGCGCGGCCGTGGCTGGCCGTTGGCTGCAGCCGATTGCCGCAGCGGCGGCAGCCTGGTTCTCGCCCCGCAAGCCGGTGACCCGCCAGCGCGCTTTGCGGCCGGCGGGAAGGTGCTGGTCAGCGACTGCCGGCATGCCGATCTCTTGCCGTTGGCCACGGTGGCCGGCACTACGCTGACCCTGGGCAGCCTCCTGCCGGCAGCGGAGCCGCCGCTGGTCTGCGCGGCGACAGATGGGCGCGAGCGGCGCGTCCATGACTGGAGCCAGGATCTCGTCACCGTGAGCTGGTACCTCTCGTTCCGTGTCGACGAGGATCCCAATGCCCGGCCCAATGTCGGTCAGCGGCGCCTCGTGCCGACCCTGGTTCGCAGGGAGAACGGTGTCGAGCAGGAGGTCGTGCGCGGCGTCGACTGGCTGGCCTTCACCTACGGCGTGCTCGATCGGCAGGGACAGATGCGTTACCTCGATGCCGCCGGAGTCGATTCGCGGCTCGGGGGCACCATCGCCTGTCCTCCGAAGGCGCCCGGGATCGCACCGGCAACGGAGGACGCAGCCGCCATGGAGCCCGGCTGCCTGTGGCGCTCGGTGCGCCACATGGAAGCCAGGCTGCTGGTCAACTCCGAGCACGAGATCGCCGATCTCGAGCCCGCGTTGATGAGCTACCAGTTCGAGGGCCAGACCGTTGCGCCCGAGGCTGACACCCTGCTGCCGAGCGGCTTGCCGCACGGGCGGATGCTGCGACGCCCCTTCACCGCCAGTGTGGCGGTGCGCGGCGGGGCTGCGCCGTGAACGCGCAAGGCGCTGCGCCCGCCTGCCAGCGTGGCGCGATCCTCTTCATCGCGATGCTGCTGCTGGTCTCGATCACGCTGCTGGCGCTGGCAGCCACGCGGGGCAGCCTGTTGCAGGAGCGCATGACCGGTGCGCAGCGCGATCGGCAGTTGGCGCGCTTCGGCGCCGAGTCGGCCTTGCGCGGCGCCGAGGAGTGGCTCTGGCAGCACTGGGCTGCCGGCGGCGCTGCACTGCCCGAGTGCAGCGGTGTCTCGGGCCAGGCGTGCGTCTATCGCACCCGCGGTGCAGACCCGCACCCACAGGTCCAGCGCTTCCGCAGCGCCACCGCTTGGCTCGATCCGTCCCAGGACGGAGCGCAGGCCTATGCGCGCCCGCTCGACCGCTTGCCGCCCGCACTGGCATCCGCCCGGCTGGCGGCCCAGCCGCGCTTTCTGGTCGAGGAACTCGGCGTGGACGAACGAGCGGGGCCGGACGGTGCCACGCAGCGTCGCATGCTCTACCGGATCACCGCGCGCAGCCCGGGTGGCCGGCTGCAGACCGTCGAAGTGCTCGAATCGATGTGGTCGATGAGCGTGCCGGTGGCTGCGGGCGGGGAAGCGCGGCCATGAATCGCGATCGCGGCAGGGGGAGGGCGGCCAGCGGTCACACGCTGATCGAGATGCTGGTCGTGCTGGCGCTGATCGCGATCCTCGCCGGCATGGCCTGGCCGGCATTCGGGCGCCAGGCCCTGCGCGCGCAGCGCATCGACGCCCAGGACCTGTTGCTGCGCGCGGCGATGGCGCAACAGCGACACCACAGCATGGCCCTTCGCTACCACGACGAGCCGCTGGGTCCGGGCGCGCAGTCCAGCGGTGGCCACTACCGCCTCGCGGTCGAAGTGACCGGCGAAGGGCAGGGCTGGCGCATGCGCGCCGAGCCGTTGGGACGCCAGCAGGACGACGCCTGCGGCACGCTGACGCTCGATCATCTCGGTCGGCGCGGTGGCGACCGTGCGGATTGCTGGTAGCCCAGGATCCGCGTAGCCCGCGTGTGGCGGTCAACGCGGGCTACGGGTCTCTCGGTGCCCATTTCCCATCACCGTCGCGGATTTCGAAGGCCGGGTATTCCTGTTTGTAGGCCATCTTCGGGTGGCCGTCGATCCAGAAGCCCAGATAC
>JANJUH010000292.1 GCA_024710675.1 Lysobacterales bacterium | reverse complement strand
CCGCCTGATGAGCCAGGCGCTGCGCAAGCTCACCGCGAACATCAAGAAGTCGAACTGCCTGGTCATCTTCATCAACCAGATCCGCATGAAGATCGGCGTGATGTTCGGCAGTCCGGAGACCACCACCGGCGGCAATGCGCTCAAGTTCTACGCTTCGGTGCGCCTCGATATCCGCCGCGTCGGCAGCGTCAAGCGCGGCGACGAGGTGATCGGCTCGGAGACCCGCGTGAAGGTGGTCAAGAACAAGATGGCGCCGCCCTTCCGCCAGGCCGATTTCGAGATCCTCTACGGCGAGGGCACCTCGCGCGAGGGCGAGATCATCGAACTGGGCGTCGCCCAGAACCTGATCGAGAAGTCCGGCGCCTGGTACAGCTACAAGGGCGAGCGCATCGGCCAGGGCAAGGACAACGTGCGCCTGTTCCTGAAGGAGCGCAAGGAGATGGCGCAGGAGATCGAGGAGCGGATCCGCGAGAAACTGATCGCCGTGAAGGCGCCCGCGGCCGCCGTCGCTGCGGCGGATGAAGACTGAGCGCAAGCCGCCGGCGCGCAGCGCTGCCGAGGCAGCGCTCGCGCTGCTGGCCCGGCGCGAGCACTCGCGGCGGGAACTGGAGCGCAAGCTCGCCGAGCGTGGTTACGCTGCGGACGACGTCAGGGCCGCGCTCGATGCCGCGAGTACGGACGGCTATCTTAGTGACCAGCGCGCCGCGGCTGCCCAGCTAAGGGCGGGCCTGGCGCGCGGCCACGGCCCGCTGAAGATCCGCGCCAAGCTGGCCACCGCGGGCCTCGCGGTGCCGGAATCCGAAGCGGAGGGCGAGGCTATCGACTGGATTGCCCGCGCCCGCGTGGTCGCCGAAAAGCGCTTTGGGACCGAGCCGCCTGCCGATCGTGCGGAATGGGCGCGCCGCGCGCGCTTCCTGGCGCAGCGCGGTTTTCCCGAGGGCGTGATCCGCAAGGCGCTGGCGGGGTAGGGCGATCGCGCCCGAGGGCGCTCCTAGGGATGGGAAGAGCTCCCGTAGGAGCGCGCTCTGCGCGCGAAAGGGCTTGCGGCAATGACCGGATCACGCCTGGAGGGCATTCCTGCGGCGATCGGCGAGGCGGCAGGGCTCAGAAATAGACCCTGACGCCCGCCCCGACATTACGTCCCGGCAGCGGCACGCGATCCTTCAGCAGCGAGGTATGCGGCCGCGCCTCCTCGTCGCCGAGATTCTCGCCCTTCAGGTAGAACTCCAGATCCGCACCGTCGAGCGCCAGCGCGTAGCTGAGCTGGGTGTTCCACAGCGTGTACGAATCCGTCTCGGTCTCGAACTCGGCGGTATCGTCCTGCTCGAAGTGGTGCGTCCCGCCCAGGCTCGCGCGCCATGGGCCGGCGTGCCAGCGCAGTTCGACGCCGATGCGGTCCTGCGGGATGCGCGGCAGGTCGCCACCGTCTCCCGTCAGCCGACCGCGGACGTGATCGGCGAAGCCGTGCAGGTCGATGTGGCCGATCGCGGTTTCACCGAAGTGCAGCGTGCCTTCGAGTTCGAAGCCGGTGAAGCGTGCGTCGGCCTGGGTCCACTGGCGCACCGGCAGTTCGTCTTCCTCGAGGCCGCTGTCGGCCAGGAAAATGAAGTCGTCGAAGCGGTTGTAGTAGGCGTGTGCGCCGCCGCTGAAGAACTCGCCGCGGGTGCGGATGCCGATCTCGATCTGGTTGGCGATTTCGGTATCGAGGCTGTCGTCGCCGATCTCGAAGCTCTGCGTGGCCGCGTGCGGACCGTCGCTGTAAAGCTCTTCGGCGGTCGGTGCGCGCGCGGCTCGGTCGAATCCGATGCTCGCCTCGACGCCCTCGCTCAGCTCCAGGATGCCGGCCGCCGACAGGCTGAAGCCATCGTGATCGCGCGAGCGACCGACGGCCGGATCGATCTCCTGATGATCGTAGCGAGCGCCCAGTTCGACGCGCCAGGCATCGAAACGCTTGCGCTCGACCAGGAAGACTCCCCATTGCGTGGCATCGGAGGGCGGCACGAAGGCTTCCTCGCCGGCTGCCGAAAAATCGCGCTGGCCAAAGGAGAATCCGTAGGCGCCGCGCCAGCCGGCGATTTCCTCGTGGATCACGTCGATGCGGCTCGTCCACTCCTGGTTTTCGAACAGGGTACCGACTTCATCGCCCTCGAGTTCGACATGCTCGTAATCGGTGCGGGCGAGGCGCACGCGCAGCTGTTCGGCCCCGGACCACGGGTTGTCGAGGCCGCCCTTCAGCTCGATGCGGGTCTGCTCGAGGTCGAGGCGCACGATCTCCTCTTCTTCTTCCTCCTCGCCGTCCTTCAGTGCGCCCTCGTCCTCATGCTCATGCTCGTGGGCATGGCCGGGCAGGCCGTAGTTGCTGCGGAAACTGCTGATCGCAAGTCCGAGGAAACCGCCGTCGCCGATCAGGCTGGCGCCGATCGCGCCGCCACGCGTGCGCAGCGAACTGTTCTCGAGGATTCCTTCCTCGCCTTCGTGCTCTGCGCCGTGATCGTCGTCATGATCCTCTTCGAGCTCGGCCTTGCCGGGGATCTCGTAATCGTCGGCATCACGGTGGAAGGCATCGGCACGGAGCACGAAGCCATCGCCGCCGAGTTCGACCTTGGCCATTCCGAACAGGCCATCGGAGACGTTGTCGTAGCCGAACTGCGCGCGGCCCGAGAAGGGCTCCGCGGCGGCAGCTTCGGCAATTCGCCCGTCGACCACATTGACCACGCCGCCGACTGCACCGGCGCCGTGCAGCAGCGTCGCCGGACCGCGCAGCACCTCGATCTGCTCGGCCAGGAAGGGTTCGATCGTGGTGCCATGGTCGACGCTGACGGTCGAGACGTCCTGCGCCGGCAGGCTGTCGGCGAGCACCTGCACGCGGGCGCCATCGAGGCCGCGGATCACCGGACGACCGACGCCGGGGCCGAAACTGGCCGATTGCACGCCGGGTGTCATCGACAGGGTTTCGCCCAGGGTGGCGGCCTTGCGCTGCTCCAGCGCTTCGCCGCGCAACACCGAGATCGGTTGTGCGACGTCATTGAGCGCGCCACGCAGCGGATCAGCCTCCACAATGATGGCCTCGAACTCATGCTCCTCGTCGTGTGGCGTGGCTGGTGCTTGCGCGAAGGCGGGCAGGCTCAGGGTTTGGGCGATCAGCAGGGGCAACAGGCGACGGCGCATGTTCAGCGGCTCCGTATCGAAGGAGTTGTTATAACGTAACGATAGCAGAGTGCCGTGCAGGCGCGGTGATGGCCTTGTCCGGCCATGAGTGGGGCCGCGGGTCAGGCTTCGGGCGTGATCTGAAGGGAAAAGCGCCCGGATGAATCCGGACCCACAAACTCGTCGTGCTTCCGGCCCACGAGCGAATCGTGCTCCCGGCCCACTGGCCAGCCTCGCTCCGGACCCACAGGCCCGCCGGATCCTGGTGGGTCGGGATTCATCCCGACGCTCCTGGGTGGCTCATCCACACCCGGAAATGGCAGGCCCGGTGACGGGCGCACGCTCCAAAGCAACGAACCCGCGGTGGCCCGCGGTGCTCACGCCCCAGCGCCCGGCCCCGCTCTTCAGCGAACCAGACGCCTCACTCCCACAAGGTGACCTTGTCGGCCTCGAGCAGGTACGCCGCCGCGGCGATTTCGTTCTGGCTCATCTCGACCTTCAACGTGCCCTCGATCCAGTAGGCATCGTAGATCTCGGTGACCGGAATCGGCTTGGCCAGCTTGGCCAGGATGATCTGGTTGGGCGGCGGCGGCACGTGGATGCAGGCGCCGAAATAGGGCACCAGGAAGAACTCGCTCATCTGGTTCTCGCCATCGACCTCGAGCGGCACGATGTAGCCGGCGATGCGCACCTTCTGGCCGTCGAGTTCGGGAATCGTGCGCGCGCTGCCGGTCTGCTCCATCTTGAACATGCCGCCGTGGTCGACCATCGGCGCCTCGTTCAAGGCCTCGACTTCGTCCTCCGGCATCATTTCCAGCCAGTCGAGTTCACGCGGACCCTTGTCGCCGGCGAGCACGGGAAAAGCGCAGAGCAGGAGCAGGGCGGCAAACCACTTCATGGTCGGGACCTCAGGTTCGGGGCGTCAGGCCGTCGGCGAGCGATCGGCCGTAGGCGAGCAGGGCGGGCACGATGCCGGCAACAATACCCCCAGCCAGGACGAGGGCGACAAGCCCGGCCTCGCGCAGCGTGAAGGCCAGTGGGCGCAGGTACAGGCCGTATTGCTCGGCCAGCCAGGGCGACAGCAGCAGCATGCCGAGCACCACGACGGCGAGACCGGCGATCGCGCCGAGCAGGGTCAGCAGCGTCGATTCGATGACCAGCAATGCACCGATCTGCCACGGGCGCGCGCCGACCGAGCGCAGGATCGCCATCTCGCGCCGCCGTTCGTTGAGGGTGGTCAGCAGCGCCGTCAGCATGCCGAGCAGGCCGGCGACGACCACGCAGGCGGCGACCAGCAGCAGCGCGCCCTCGGCGACGCCGACCAGGCTCCACAACTGGGCCAGCGTGATGCCGGGCATGATCGCCAGCAAGGCCTCGCCTTCGTACTGGTTGATCTGGCGCTGCATCGAAAAGGCGGCCATGCGCGACTTCAGGCCGACCAGCACGGCTGTGACGGTCTTCGGTGTCAGGTCCGTGGCCGCTGCGGCCGTCGAGCCGGGACGGCGGCTGCCGCTCTGCCAGCCGGCGTGGATCAGCTCGATGCCTTCCAGGCTGACGTGGACGCTGCGGTCGACCGGCGTGCCGGTGGGCGCCAGGATGCCGACGATGCGGAAAGGGTGGTCATCGTGGGTCGTGATGTCGGCACGACCAGTGCCGTGGGCGATCACGATCTCCTGGTCGATCCGGTAGCCGAGCTTGCGCGCGACCTCGGCGCCGATCACCGCCTCGAGCGGGGCGGCAAAGGCGCGGCCCTCGCGGAAGGCCAGCGGCCGTCCGCCGCCATAGCGATAGTGCTCGAAGTAGGCGGTGGTCGTTCCGACCACGCGATGACCCCGGTGCGAATCGCCCAGCGACAGCGGAATCGTCCACGCCACCTGCGGATGGGCGGCGATCTGCTGGTAGCTGTCCCAGCGGATGTTGTTGGTGGCGTCCCCGATCCGGAACACCGAATAGAGCAGCAGTTGCACCGGGCCGGTGCGCGCGCCGACGATCAGGTCGGTGCCCGAGATGGTGCTGGCGAAGCTGGCGCGGGTCTCGGTGCGGATGCGCTCGACGGCGAGCAGCAGCGCCACCGAGATGGCGATGGTGGCGATGGTCAGCGCTGCGGCGAAGCGGCGGTTCCACAGGCTGGCGCGGGCGATGCGGATCAGCATGGGCCGGCTCCGGCGCGATTGAGCGCGGGCAGGTCGAGGGCGCGATCGAAGCGCGCCTCGAGACTGCGGTCGTGGCTGACGAAGAGCAGTCCTGCGCCTGCGCGCCGACATTCGTCGAAGAGCAGCGCGAGGAAGGTGTCGCGGGTGTCGGCATCGAGTGCCGAGGTCGGCTCGTCGGCGACGATCAGTTCCGGGGCGCCGATCAGCGCACGGGCCGCGGCCACGCGCTGCTGCTGGCCCACCGACAGCTCCACGGCCGGCCGGCTGTGCTCACGGGTATCGAGGTTCAGGCGAGCGAGGAGTTCTGCTGCCTGAGCACGCGCGGAGGAACCGACCCGCTGGCGTCGTCGCGGCGAAAAGGACAGCGGCAGCAGCACGTTGTCGATGGCATCGAAGTAGGGCAGCAGGTTGAACTGCTGGAACACGAAGCCGATGTGATCGGCCCGGAAGCGATCACGGCCGCCCGCACCCAGCGACGCATAGGACTGGCCGAGCAGGGCGATCGAACCGGCCTGTGGCAGCAGCACGCCCGCAATCAGGTTCAGCAGCGTGCTCTTGCCCGAGCCGCTGGGACCGCGCAGGAACAGGCTCTCGCCGGCCGCGAGATGCAGCTCGGGCAGATCGAGGACCGTGCGTTCGGGCTGGTAGCCGAAACGCAGCCCCTCGATGGCGAGCAGGGCGCTCCTCATCAACGCGCGACGGACAGGCGGGTGGCGGGCGGTGTCCAACGCGCCTGGCCCTGGCCTGCCGGCAGCAGCCACTCCGCCGTGATGCGTTCATGGCCGGGCAGCAGCGCCCATGGATCGAAGCTCAGTGCCAGCAGGGCGTCGGCCGCGTCGCAGGTCCACTGCGCGCTGACCAGGATGTCCGGATGCGCGCCCGCGCCCTCGACTTCGGCCTTGCTTGCGGCCGTCTGGCAGGAACCCGCCCCTTCGAACCTCACCGACTTCATCGCCTCGCCCAGCCGCTCCAGTTCACCCGCCAGCCGGGCCGCTGCCGCGGCATCCGGCGGGCTGCCCTCGAAACCGACGACATCGCCCATCGGGATACGCCATTCGATGGCAACGCTGCCTGGGTCCGCGACCAGTTGCAGGCGCGAATGGCCGTGTTCATGGGCCTGCGTGTGGCCCCAGGCGGGATGCGCGGCGCACAGGCCGCCCACCAGGATGACTGCTATCCAGCTTCTCATGGGATCTCCACAAGCTCGCGACTGTTTCTGTTATAAAGTAACGCTTGTCATGGTTTCGAGAGCGCCAGTGGAGTCCAGTCAGGGTCATCGTGGATTCGTCAGTTGGGACGGCCTGGGGGCGGCACTGTCGCTCGGCTGTGCCGTGCACTGCGCGAGTCTGCCACTCCTGTTCGGGCTGTGGCCGGGGGTCGGCCTCGTGCTCGATGCCCACGCGCACGGGCATGTACACGGTAGTGACTGGCTGTTGTTTTCGCATCAGGCCGAGGGCTTGATCGTCAGTATCCTTCTCGCCTTTGCGTCCATCGTGCTGGCCAAGGGCTGGTTACGCCACCGCCAGGCCGGGCCATCCGTGCTGGCGCTGGCGGCTGCCAGCTTGCTGCTGTTCGCGGCCTTCGGCCCGCCCACTCCGCCGCTGGTCCATGTTGCGATGCAGGTGCTCGGGGGCATCGGCATCGGCCTCGCCCACGTGCTGAACCTGCGGGCCCTGCGCCCGCTGGCCTGCTGCGACGCGCACGCGGCTTGATCACGATCTAATCGGGGCCTGCAGGGCGGGCATAATCTCGGGTTTCCCTGCGATCGGAGAGCCGCGATGCTAGACCCCAGCCTGCTGCGCCAGCATCTGGCAACCACTGCCCAAACGCTCAGGGACAAGCGTGGCTTCGAACTGCCGACGGCCGAGCTCGAGGCTCTGGAGGTCGAACGCAAGCAGGTGCAGACCGCGACCCAGGACCTGCAAACCCTGCGCAACCGCCTGGCCAAGGAGATCGGCCAGCGCAAGGCCAAAGGCGAGCCTGTCGACGACTTGATGGCAGAGAGCCAGGCCATCCCGGAGCGGCTCAAGGCCGCCGAGGACGAGTTGGCCGGTCTGCAGGACCGCTTCGCCCACATCGCTCTCCGGGTTCCCAACCTGCCGCACGAGAGCGTGCCGGTTGGGGCCGACGAGACGGGCAACCTCGAGCTACACCGCGTCGGCACTCCGCGGGCCTTCGATTTCGTGGTCAAGGATCATGTAGAGCTGGGCGCACGCCACGGCTGGCTCGATGCCGAGGCCGCTGCGCGCACCTCGGGCGCACGCTTCACCGTGCTGCGCGGCGAGCTGGCGCGCCTGCATCGCGCGCTCGCGCAGTTCATGCTCGATTTGCACAGCGGCGAGCATGGCTACACCGAGGTCAACGTGCCAGTGCTGGTCAATCCGGAGACCATGCAGGGTACGGGTCAGTTGCCCAAGTTCGAGGACGATCTCTTCGAGGTGCCGGTCGGTGGCCACACGGTTGCGATGAACGGCAAGTACCTCGACGCGCTGCGCGGTGCCCTGGTGCGCGGTGACCGTCACGATGCCCTGGCGTTGATCAATGGCATCGCCAGCGAGATGGGGCTGGCAACGATCGGGCGCATTCCGCCGGCGATGTGGGACGACTTGCACCGACCGGAGGCGCTGGTCGCGACCATGCACCGCTGGCTGTGGAAGCGCCTGTACCTGATCCCGACCGCCGAGGTCACGCTGACCAACCTGGTGCGCGACAGCATCCTCGATGCCGAGCAGCTCCCGATGCGGATGACCGCACACTCGCTGTGCTTCCGTGCCGAGGCAGGTGCGGCCGGCCGCGACACCCGCGGCATGATCCGCCAGCACCAGTTCGAGAAGGTGGAGTTGGTGCAGATCGTCCATCCCGAGCAGAGCCATGCGCAGCTCGAGGAGATGACCCGCCACGCCGAGACCGTGCTCGCACGCCTGGGCCTGCCCTATCGCACCATGTTGCTGTGCAGCGGCGACATGGGCTTTGCAGCCGTGCGCACGCACGACCTCGAGGTCTGGCTGCCGAGTCAGCAGACCTACCGCGAGATCAGCTCGTGCTCCAACTGCGAGTCCTTCCAGGCCCGCCGCATGCAGGCGCGCTGGCGCAATCCGGCCACGGGCAAGCCCGAACTCGTGCACACGCTCAATGGCTCCGGCGTCGCGGTCGGCCGCGCGCTGATCGCGGTGATGGAGAACTACCAGAACGCCGACGGCACGATCACTGTGCCCGAGGTGCTGCGGCCTTACATGGGTGGGATGGATCGGATCGGGTAGTGCTGGGTGCGAGGACCAGCGCTGCGAGTCGGGTTGCTGGTGAGCGCAGCAAACCGCACCGTCGGGAGTCCTCCCGCGTCGCCGCCGATGCGGTTCACTTCGTTCACCGGCACCCTGCGTTCGGCAAGTTCCGACCCGAGTCGCGGCATCGTGACATGCAGGGTGCTGGTGAGCGTGCGAACCGCACCGCCGTTGGCTGTCTCCGAGGCTTCCGGCATTGGCGCTGCATCGCCACGAGCAGGCACGCTCTTCCTTCTCCCCTGGTGGGAGAAGGTGGCGGCAGGCCGGATGAGGGGGCAAGCCTGAGGCTGGGCTCGAGCCACTCGCCCCTCACCGAGGCCTTCGGCGCCACCCTCTCCCCGCCAGCGGGGCGAGGAACGCATTGCACTGTCCTCGCCTTGTTGCGGGGCACATTTGGGGCGCAGCAGCTTTCGCGGGATCAACGCCCCGCCTCCTCCAGCAGCACGTTGACGGTCTGCTCGAAGAGCGCATCGGCGGCGGCGCGGTCCGGGGCGATGGCGACCAGGCCCAGCTTGCCATGCTCCGACAGCGCGCCGATCAGGTTGAAGACCACGCCGGTCTGGGTGTTCTGGTCGAAGTGCAACTGGCGCTCGACGAGGATGTCGATCAGGTCTTCCGGGACCAGGCGCTTCAGCCGCTCGTCGACCAGGTTGTCGGTGGCGCAATAACTGCGCGCCTGGCCCAGCGGTGTCAGGAAGGTGCCGCTGCCCGGGTCCACATGGCCGGCGGTCAGGAACTGCAGCATCTGGTAGGGCAGGGTGGTTCCGCCCTTGCGCAGGTTGATCTCGATCGCATAGTGGCGCCAGCCCGGGCCTTCGGGCACCGAGACAAAGTCCACCGAGAAGCGCCCGATCACGCCCTCGGCGGCCAGCACCGCGCCGACCTGGCGACCGATATCGGCCAGCGACTGCCGGTAGCTGCCGTTGGCGGGAAAGCGGCTGCCGAGGAAGATCTGACTGTTCGGGCCGCCGAGTATCTGGTCGTGCGTCGAGATCACTTCCAGTTCGCCGAGCGCATTGACGCGCATCTGTACCGAGGGCGAGCACTTGTCTGCACCATCGATCCAGGCCTCGATGATGCCGCCGAGTTCGGCGTACTTTCGGGCATAGGTCGGATAGTCCATGCCCGGCGCCTCGAAGCGCAGGCGCTTCGGCAGTTCGGCGCGGATCCAGCCAGCGCGGTCCGCGCCTGCGGGGACGCCGGTGTAGTCGAAGACCGCGTTGCCTTCTCCCGAGAAGCCTTCCTCCAGCTTGAGGACGGCCCGCCGCAGTTCCGGATTGCGCTCACGCAGCTCAGCCAGGGCAGCGGCTGCAGCATCGAGGTCGCGCAGGTGCTCGGCACCATCGGCCAGTACCACGCCAGCGCGTCGGAAGGCGCTGCGGCTGCCGCTTTTGCTGCCCCAGTACGCCAGCGCCGGATCGCAGGCATAGAGCGGGATGTCCAGCGCGAGCGCCAGATCGCGTTCGAGTGCGGTCGCGTTGAAAACCGACAGGTGTGCCAGGGCCGGATCCCCGATCGCCGCCTTCAGGCGCGCCAGCAGGCGCGGCCGTTCGAGGATCTTCTGGGTCAGGCTGCGCGGCGAGGCATCGTCGGCGGAGAGCAGCGTCAGGCGTCGGCGCGCGTGGGTGCCGGGAATGCCGGAGAGCAGGTTGAGGTAATAGTCGATCACGCTCGGCGCGATCGGGGTGGAGGTGACGAAGACCACGCGGGTCCGTGGCAGGCGCAGCAGCATCAGCATGCTGAGCTGGCGCTCTTCGTAGTGACGCGCCCCGCTGACGCGCGCCAGCACATCGGGATCGAGGCTGAGGCCGGGAACGACCACCACGGTGCGCTCTGCCAGCCGGTCACCGGCCACGCGTTGGAACAGGGGGCGCAGGCGAGCCTGGAGTGCGGCAAAGCGGGCTTGGGCGTCCATGGCTATCCGTATACAAGTCGAACCAGACCTGCCGTTCTGATCGCGATCAAGCCATGGCTGCGGCATCATCGGAGCTTCGCGCTCCCAGTCAGCTCCTGAATGTTCCGTTTCCACCCGGGCAGCAACCTGCACTGGCTGGTTCTTTGCGACCATGCCTCGAACCATGTGCCCGCCGA
This sequence comes from Lysobacterales bacterium, assembly GCA_024710675.1. Lineage (GTDB taxonomy): Bacteria > Pseudomonadota > Gammaproteobacteria > Xanthomonadales > SZUA-5 > JANJUH01. The sequence goes on along the minus strand of JANJUH010000292.1, from coordinate 4,302 downwards.
GTACCACGGCCTGGGGCTGCAGCCCTTCGAGCTGACCCGCCATATTGCCTGGGACATCGGGGCGGCTGAGGTCGCCCGCCGCATCGCCAAGGGCCTGCGCGCGCCGCTGATCGAACAGGGCGTGTCGCGCCTGGTCATCGATGCCAATCGCGCCTGGGACGATCCCACGCTGATCCCGCCGGTGAGCGATGGCACACCGGTCCCGGGCAACCAGGCCATCGACGAGGCCGAGAAGCGCCGCCGCTGGCAACGCTGGCACCAGCCCTACCACCGCCGGATCGAACGCCACCTCAACCAGATGCATGCCGTCGGCATCGCGCCCTTCGTCTTGTCCATCCACAGCTTCACGCCGCAACTGGGCGGTGACGAGCCGCGGCCATGGCCGATCGGCGTGCTCTGGCGCCACGACGCGACGCTGGCCCACGCCCTGGTCCGGCACCTGGCCGGCGACGGCACGCATGTCGGCGACAACAAGCCCTACGACGGCCACCTGGCGATGGGCCACACCGTGGACTTCCATGCGATCGGACGCGCGCTGCCGTACACGATGATCGAGATGCGTCAGGACCAGCTGGCGACGCCCGCCGGCCGTCGGCGTTGGGCATTGAAAATCGGCTCCGCCCTGGAAGCGGTAGTCGGGCATTTCCGGCGGATCCGCTGAGGGACCAGCGATGCGCGCGGATGGGCTCCGGTAGGAGCGCGACCTGCGTGCCAAGGCATCGCGGCGAGCCCTGATCGCGCCCGTAGGGCGCTCCTACGGGTAGACGCGGTTCCGGTAGGAGCGCGCTCTGCGCGCGAATTGCTTTGCGGCGCGCCCTGGTCGCGCCCGGAGGGCGCTCCCACGTGGCTCATTCGGTAGCGGGTGGCGGCGCCCCCAGACGCGTCAGCAACTCGCCGATCTGCTCGCGGCAACGTGCCCTGGGGTAGGCCAGCCAGGTGGCTTCGAGCAAGCGCACCACCTGGGCCTTGTCGCGGCCGGCATCCAGCCACGCCCTCGCCACCCACAGGTGCACCATGGGCACCGCCGGATGCCTGGGGAAGGCCTTGCGGAAGCCGTTCGCGTACAACTCGACCCAGTCGGCCCGGCCCTTGCCGTGGGCGCGCAGGCAGAGCTGCTCGACGAGTTCGGGATCCCCGGGCCAGAGGTCTGGGTCGGCCTGGCGTTGCTCGGCCCAGAAGGCCATGGCCTCGTCCCAGCGCTCGTTGGCGACCAGCACGCCGAACCATTGATGGGTGTGGCGGAGCAGTGCTTCCTGATCACCGGCCTCCGTCAGAAGTTTGCGATAGGTGGCGTGCACGGCATCGCCAACCCCGCGCTCGCTGATCTCAACCTCGATGGCAGCTCGGGCCCCGGCGGCATCGCCGACCTTTTCGAGTTCGGCGACCCGCGCCAGCAGCACCTCGTCCTTCGGCTTCGGCCGCAGCACCGGCGCTGCCGCAGGTGGCGGCTCGAAGTGCAGGCGATCGCGATGGCGGTGGATCACATCGCCCAGGTAACGGAAACTCAGCAAGGTTGCATGAAAGCTCAGGGCCACGACCAGAAAGTAGGCGATCGGCCAGGCCAGCGGCAGGGCTCCGGCGATGCTGACGGCTTCCCAGCGCAGCGTGGTGGCGAGGTAGCAGAGGATCATCGCGACCAGGTAGCTGAGGCCCAGGCGCTCCGACGCACGCCACCACAGCACCGGGTTCAGCGCCTCCCAGGGATCGCCATCGATGGCCGCACTCGAGAGCACGGCCGGCATCGCGAAGGCCACGACCAGCCACGGGATCCACTCGATGTCGCCATGCCCATGCCGGCGCAAAAGCAGCGCGGCGATCGCGCCGACGGCGACCAGCAACACCTGCACCATCATCACGGTCCAGCCGACGCGGTCGGGCACGTCGATGCCGCCCGGCGGCTCCTGCTGGCCATGTGCGCTCTTGGCCAGCACATCGGCGGCGTACTTGAACAGCGCCACCGAGATCACGATGTCCAGGATCCAGCCCAGGAAGGGCAGGAAGGAGGCGACGACGCGCAGGCTGGCGAGCAGCAGGATGGTGAGCAGCGCCTCACCCACCAGCGGATAGCGCAGCATGGCCTGCCAGTCGGCAGGCGCCACCTTCGTTGCTGGCCGGCGTGCTGCCATCAGAGCCTGGCGGCCAGCCGCGTGCCCTGGTCGATCGCGCGTTTGGCGTCGAGTTCGCCGGCCTCCAGCGCTCCGCCGATCAGGTGCACCGGCCGGCCGGCCGCCTTCAGTTCGTCGTGCAGCGCGCGGTTCGGTTCCTGGCCGGCGCAGATCACGATGCTGTCGACTTCGATTACGCGCACGTCGTTGCCGCTGCGCACCTTCAGGCCGCGATCGTCGATGCCCTCGTAGCTCACGCCGCCGACCATCTCGACCTTCGCGGTCTTCGCCATGGCGCGGTGCACCCAACCCGAAGTCTTGTTGAGCCGATCACCGAAGCGGCCGTCGGAGCGCTGCAGCAGGTAGACCTTGCGCTGCGGCGGCGCCGGTTGCGGCGCAGCCAGGCCGCCGCGCGCGGCCAGCGTGGCGTCGATGCCCCAGTGCCTGTACCAGGCGGGCGGATCGACCGTGATGCTGTGGCCTTCGTGGGTCAGGTATTCGCAGACATCGAAGCCGATGCCGCCGGCGCCGAGCACCGCCACGCGCTGGCCTGCGGTCTTGCGTCCGCTCAGCAAATCGACGTAGCCCATCACCATCGGGTGGTCCTGGCCCGGGATCTTCGGGTTGCGCGGGTGCACGCCGGTGGCGACGATGATCTCGTCGAAGCCGGCGAGCGCCGCCGCATCGGCGCGCGTCGACAGTTTGAGCTCGATGCCGAGGCGCTCGATGCGCACGCGAAAGTAGCGCAGCGTCTCGTGGAACTCCTCCTTGCCGGGGATCGTCTTGGCGAGGTTGAACTGGCCGCCGATCGCATCGGCGGCCTCGAAGATCGTCACCGCGTGGCCGCGCTCGGCCAGCGTGGTCGCCGCCGCCAGGCCGGCAGGGCCCGCACCCACGACGGCGACGCGCTTCTTCGTCGTCGCCGGCAGGATGCGGATCTCGGTTTCGTGGCAGGCGCGCGGGTTGACCAGGCAGGAGGCGCGCTTTTTCTCGAAGACATGGTCCAGGCAGGCCTGGTTGCAGGCGATGCAGGTGTTGATCTCGTCGGCGCGATTCGCCGCCGCCTTGCGCACCCAGTCCGCATCGGCGAGCAGCGGGCGCGCCATCGAGACCATGTCGGCCTCACCGCTGGCGAGGATGCGCTCGGCCACATCCGGCATGTTGATGCGGTTGGTGGTGCAAAGCGGGATCCTGACCTCGCTCTTCATCTTCGCGGTGACGAAGGTGAAGGCGCCGCGCGGCACCTGGGTCAGGATCGTCGGGATGCGCGCCTCGTGCCAGCCGATGCCGGTGTTGATGATCGTGGCGCCGGCGGCCTCGATGGCCTTGGCGAGCTTGACGATCTCTCCCCAGCTCTGGCCGTCCTCGACGAGGTCCAGCATCGACAGGCGGTAGACGATGATGAAGTCGGGGCCGAGCCTGGCGCGCATCCGGCGCACGATCTCGACGGGGAAGCGCATCCGGTTCTCGAACGGCCCGCCCCAGTCGTCGCTACGCTTGTTGGTGCGCGCGACCAGGAACTGGTTGATCAGATAACCTTCGGAGCCCATCACCTCGACGCCGTCGTAGCCGGCCTCGCGGGCGTAGGCGGCGCTGCGCACGAAGCTGTCGATGGTGCGCTCGACACCGCGCGCACTCAGCTCGCGCGGCCTGAAGGGCGTGATCGGCGCCTTGACGGCCGAGGGCGCCACCGATAGCGGGTGGTAGCCATAGCGGCCCGCGTGCAGGAGCTGCAGGCAGATATGCCCGCCCTCGGCCTTGACCGCGCCGGTGACCTTGCGATGGCGGGCGACTTCCCAGGAGCGCGAGAGCTTGCCGGCGAAGGGCGCCAGCCAGCCCTCGATCGAGGGCGCGACACCGCCGGTGACAATCAGCCCGACCCCACCGGCCGCGCGTTCGGCAAAGTAGGCCGCCAGCTTGTCATAGTCCCGCGCGCGGTCCTCGAGGCCGGTGTGCATCGAGCCCATGAGGACCCGGTTGCGGAGCGTGGTGTGGCCCAGATCGAGCGGGGCGAGCAGGTGCGGGTAGGGCGTGGCCATCGGGCGCCGGATCCGTCAGGGAGGATCCGGCGAGGCTGCCGCGAAGTGGTGGAGGTGTAAAGCTCACCTTGGGACCCGGGACCCGGGACTCGGGACTCGGGACTCGGGACTCGGGACTCGGGACTCGGGACTCGGGACTCGGGACTCGGGACTCGGGA
>JANJUH010000186.1 GCA_024710675.1 Lysobacterales bacterium | reverse complement strand
GGATGCACCTTGTGCGCGAGCCAGTCCTGTCCGGACTCCATGTGGCGCATGCAGCGCGTCCCGGTCGGATCGGCCAATGACCACGACAACTGGTCCTGCGGCAGATCCCAGGTCCAGAAGCCATCGCCGCTGCCACACAGGGCCAGGAACAGCGGGCCATCGGCATCGATCATCGAGCCGACGTCGGCGGTGTCGGCTGCTGCACGGCGCTGTCGGCCCAGCCACCATCCGAGCGCACCGGCGAACAGCGTGGCCGCCAGCAGCGCAAGCCACGGCGCTCCGCCGCCGTTGGCGTCGGCAGCATGCGCGGCCAGTGGCGCGCACAGCGCCACCGACCCTGCCGTGAGCATGGGCAGCCGCCCGGTCTCCATGCCTGTCCCTCTCCCCGAAGCGCCCGATTCTAGTGCCGCGCTTCGCCCGCGGGGTGACTCGTCGAATCTTCCGACCGCGACGCCGTCCTGAAGCTCCCCGTCGACCGCTGTGCTGCACGCTAGAATGAGCGCATCGCACGATCGATCCGTATCCGATGGCCGAGTTGCCCGAAGCCCCCAGCTATGCCGAAGTCTCCGATGCGCTGTCGCGACTTGGTGGCGCGCTGGGCCCGGCAGACCTGCACGGCGTCCTTGCCGGCTACTTGTGCGCCGGCGGGCGCGAGCTGGCTGACCTGCTCAAGGCGGCTTCGCTCGAACATCTGCTCGATCCCGGCACCGATGCGAAGGTGCGCGAGACCATCGCCCGCCTGTTCGTGACCACCCACGCCGGGCTCGGGGCGGCGGATTTCGATTTCGCGCCGCTGCTGCCGGATCCCGACGAGCCGCTGCCCGAGCGCGTGCGCGGACTGCTGGAATGGTGCCAGGGATTCCTCGGCGGACTGGGCGCGGGTGGCTTCAAGGACGCCCGCAAGCTGTCCGAGGAGGGGCGCGAAGTGCTGTCGGACCTGGCCGAGATCTCGCGTACGCGGGTCGGATACGATGCCGACGAGGAAGTGGACGAGCAGGCCTTGGCCGAACTGGTGGAGTACGCCCGCATGGGGGCATTGATGCTGCGCGAGGATTTGACCGGGCCTGGGCGGAGGGCACGCGCATGAGCGTCAGCGCCGCTGAGCACCGCCGCCGCCGCAAGCGCCTGATGGAGTTGTGTGGCGAGGGTGCGATCGTGATCGTCCCCGCTGCTCCCGAGCGCATCCGCAACAACGATGCGCACTACCCGTACCGGCAGGACAGCGACTTCGTCTACCTGACCGGTTTCGAGGAGCCCGAGGCGGTGCTGGTGCTGGTGCCCGGGCGGGCGGCCGCCGAGGCCATCCTGTTCTGCCGCGAACGCGACCGCGCCCGCGAGCAATGGGACGGCGCGCGCCTCGGACCCGAGGACGCGCCGGCGCGCCTGCAAGTTGACGATGCCTTCCCGATCGCCGACATCGACGACATCCTGCCGGGTCTGGTCGAGGGCCGAGATCGCGTCTACTACCATTTCGGCCGCGACCAGGAGTTCGACCTGCGCGTGCTGGGCTGGATCAACCGCGTCCGTGCCGAAGTGCGCCGCGGCGCGAGGGCACCGCACGAGATCATTGCGCTCGGCTTCCTGCTGCACGAGCTGCGCCTGTTCAAGAGCCCGGCCGAGATCCGGGTGATGCGGCGTTCCGCCGAGATCGCCGCCGAGGCACACCGGCGCGTGATGGCGATCTGCCGGCCCGGCATCAGCGAGTTCGAGATCGAGGCCGAGATCCTGCACTGCTTCCGCCGCCATTCGGCGGTGCCCAGCTACGAATCGATCGTGGCCGCTGGCGCCAATGCCTGCGTGCTGCATTACCGCGCCAATCGCGACGAGCTGAAGGATGGCGATCTGCTGCTGGTCGATGCCGGTGCCGAGTACGGCTGGTACGCCAGCGACATCACCCGCACGATTCCGGTGGGCGGCCGTTTCAGCCCCGAGCAGCGCGCGATCTACGAGTTGGTACTCGCGGCCCAGCGCGCTGCGATCGCCGAGGCCCGGCCCGGCAAGCACTGGGACGACATCCACCAGGCGGCGGTCCGCACGCTGGCTGCAGGGTTGATCGAACTGGGCTTGCTCAAGGGCAGCCTGAAGAAGGTGATCGCCGAGGAGCGCTACAAGGACTTCTACATGCACAAGACCGGGCACTGGATCGGTCTCGACGTGCATGATGTCGGCGACTATCGCATCGACGGCCACTCACGCGTGCTCGAGCCCGGGATGGTGATGACCGTGGAGCCCGGGATCTACATCGCGCCCGACCTCAAGCAGGTGCCGGCCAAGTGGCGTGGCATCGGTGTGCGCATCGAGGACGACGTGCTGGTCAGCAAGGACGGTCCGGTGATCCTGACCGAGGGCGTGGCCAAGGATCCGGACGAGATCGAGGCAGCGATGGCCGCCGCGGCAGCGGCGCGTGGACAGCCACTGGCCCGGCGCCGGGGACGCTCGCGCGCGGCGGCATGAGCGCGGGGCTGGCCGCCGACCTGATCCTCGTCGTCCACGCGCTGATCGTTGTTTTTGTCGTGCTCGCGGTGCCGGTGACCTGGCTCGGAAAGGCCTTTGGGTGGGCTTTCGTCCGTTCGCGCAGGTTTCGGATTGGTCATCTGCTGGTCATCGCCTTTGTGACAGCCACGGCCTGGCTGGGCGAATACTGCCCGCTGACCGTGTGGGAGAACACGCTGCGCGCGCAGGCGGGACAACAGGGATACGGCGAGTCCTTCATCGGCTACTGGCTGTCGCGCCTGCTGTACGTGGACCTCTCGCTCGAGGTGCTGGCGGTCGTCTACACGCTGTTCCTGGGTCTCGTCCTGGCGAATTTCCGTTGGGTGCCGATGCGGTCCGGAGGGCGCGACCACCCGTAGGAGCGCCCTTGGGCGCGATGGGGTCCGCCGCAAGGCTGTTTCGCGCGCAGCGCGCGCTCCCACGGGAGGGGGCGCCATCGCGCGGATGCGATCGGATGGTGGACCCGGAATCATCGTGGGTCCGGATTCATCCGGACGCTCTCCGGAAGGTGAAACCCACAGCGTCGGGATGAATCCCGACCCACAACTGCCGCAGCGATCCGCCATCCCGGCGTCACGCAGTTGCAACCTTATCGTCATGAACGCCACCTAGGCTGCCGACATGGCCCGTTCCGGGCTGCCGCGCGTCCATGCGATCCATGTCCAGAGCCTTCCTGCGACCGTCCTTGCTGGCGGCGCTCAC
>JANJUH010000184.1 GCA_024710675.1 Lysobacterales bacterium | reverse complement strand
ACCAGCGCTACTACTCCTTCGAGATGGGCAAGCCGCAGACCAGCCTCGACCAGAGCGAAACCGGCCTGGTCAAGAACCTGGTTGCACAGGGCAACCTGATCAACCAGCCCGAGAAGGACTGGCGAACCGGTGAGTTCTTCGCCCCGCTCGACACCACCAACATGTGGAACTTCATCAGCGACACCAACGGGACCGACTACAACTACATGATCCACCGCACCGAGATCGCCCGCCGCGGCAGCCTGATGGTGCAGCCGATCACCAATGTCAGCCCGGGCAGCCAGCTGACGGCGCTCTTGCTCTACAAGCAGGGTCTGCTGCAGCAGGGTGGCCCGGCCGACATCATGGGGCGGCGCGTGATCAATGCCGGTACCTCGGACAATCCCTATGACTTCCGCAACATCGTCTGCGAGGAGACCCTGTACGCCGACGGTTCCAACCCCTACTACCCGCAGGGCGTCTGCATGAGTCCGGCGCTGAACCTGTCGGGCAGCACGCCGCAGCAATGCACGGTCGGTGGCGATGGCAACGACAACAGTGACGGCATTTGCCCGACCATCGACACCGCCGGCATTGCCAGTGACGACCCGACCGACCAGACCCTGTTCGACAAGATCGAGTTCTGGGTGCAGTGCCCGGGTTCGCCCGAATGCGGCACCTTCCCGCAGAGCACCGCGCTCGGCAGCAACTTCGACGACCAGTCCTGGTACAACCCGCTGGATGTCGCCAAGGGACACCGCGGTTACCTGTGGCGCGACATGGTGGTGGTGATGTACGCGTGGTCGCCGAACTGGAAGCGCAACACCCGTGGCAACGATCGCTACGAGCTCTACATCCGTCGTTCCTTCGACGGCGGTCGCACCTGGACGACGACGCCCGCGACCTGGGGCGGCTCGGGCACGACGACCTGCGAGTTCATGCGTGACGGCCTGATCGCCAACCAGGCCACGCAGGTCTGCACCGACTACGCGGCGGGCGCGGCCGAGCAGGCGCGCAATGTCTCGCAGTTGCAGACCTCCGACGGGACTGCGACCTACAAGTTCACGATTCTCGACCCGCGCTACGCGCCGGATCCGCCGACGATGCCGTCGATTGGCCTGGGCACGACCAACTACGACCCGGATTCGGACCAGTTCAACCCGACCCGCTTCTTCGTGGTCTACGAGACCGGCGACAACACGACCACGATCGATGGCGAGCCCGAGGCCCTGGACCTGTTCTACGGGCGTGCGGTGCGCTTCGGCGACCACTACCAGGTCACTTCCGACGAGAGCGCGATGGAAGCGACCTGCCTGCCGGGTCTGACCACCGCGGGCGTGTTCTGCAACGAGTTCGACCGCCTGACCACCGGCAGCGAGGTCTCCGCCGAGGAAGCCAGCCTGGCGATGAGTCCGGCCGGTGACACGCTCTACAGCGTCTGGGCGCAGTTCACGACGGCCGATCCGCTGCCGGTTGGTGAGCCGCTGGGCGATGCGCGCTACGCACGGATCTGGTACACCGATCCGTACATCGCCTGGAGCGCTCCCGATGCCGACCCGGTCAGCGAGCCGGTGATTGGCGACGGCTCGCCCTATGTGCCGCCGATGATCTTCGCGAACGGCTTCGAAGACTGACCGCAGCGTGTGTGCAGACGACGGCCCGGCCAGTGATGGCCGGGCCGTTCCTTGTTCGGATGCGCTCGGCGACCCGCACCCTGTGTCTTGCCGTGCGGCGTCACCGCCGGTGCGGTTCGCTGCGCTCACCGGCACCCTGCACGGGCTTCGTGAGGCGGCTGCGGGCGCGTAGGGATCCCTTGGCCTAGTCGCCCGATTTCGCCCTCTCCTCCGGCTCCCCGTCGTCGATCGCCTCTGGCGCCAGCGGCAGCAGTCGCGCCGCGCCTCGCGCGGCCAGCGGGACCTTGCCGTAGCGGGCGTCGCACCAGGCGCGGCCGGCCTTGCGGCGATCCTCGGCGAGCTGCGGCCGGCGCTCGGCCTTTGGTGCGCGCTGGTGGGCGAGCTCGCGGGCGGCGTCGCGGCCGAACAGCGCCGCGAGTTGCCAGGCATCGCCAATGGTCGACACGCTGGCGCCCTCGGCCAACGCCCGCGCGCCGCGTGCCCAGCGGTAATCGAAGACGGTGGCATCGGCTGCCGTGCCGGCGGCGCGCGCCGACAGGCCACCCAGACCCACCGGCAGCCGGAAAGGTCCCGGGACAAAGACATCGGCGAGCGCCGAGGCACCGGCGGCGAGGCGATTGCTTGGCCGGACCTCGGCGAGTTCCAGCGTCAGCACGACATCGGCTTCGGCGGGATCTGCGGGGAACTCGAACCAGCGCGCCAGCTCACGGCAGGCGGCCCGGGCGGCGCTGTTGCCGACCAGTTCGAGCTGCCCGCCCGCGATGCTGGCGTCGCTCGTCGTGCCAGCCATGGCCACCGGCGCGATCGCCACGCTGCGTGCCGTCGCGAGGGCCGGACGATCGGCAGAGACGGCGATGCGCACGTGGGCGGCGTCGCTGACCGTCTCGTAGCGCTGGCCGTCGATCTCGACGGGGGCGCGCGGCGCGCTGGCGCAGGCGCCGAGCAGCGGCAGGCAAGCCAACAGGAACCATCGGGATCGCAGCATGGGTGAGCCGGGCCGGGCGAGGCGGGGCGCGCAGCTTTCACGAACGACCGTGAAGCCCGGATGGTGGCGATGCCGTCGCGGGCTTCACGTGGCCTCGCGTGGCAGAATCCGCGCTCGCCTCGCCCGCACGATGACATGCCCGCGCAGCCACCCCCGCGTTCACCCCCAAAGCCGCCCTCGCGAGCGCATTACCGCCTCGTCGAGACGCCGCAGGGCGTGCGCGCGGTGGCGCCCGGCGCGGTCGCCGCAGCGCCGCAGGCGACGGCCCGGGCACGCTGGCGCGCCTGGCTGAAGCTGATCCGCTTCGATCGCCCGATCGGCACGCTGCTCTTGCTGTGGCCGACGCTGTGGGGCCTGTGGTTCGCCGCCGAAGGCGTGCCGCCCTGGGGTTTGCTGGCGATCTTCGCGGTCGGCGCCTTCCTGACGCGCTCGGCCGGCTGCGTGATCAACGACTACGCCGATCGCTGGCTCGATCCTCAGGTCGAGCGCACGCGAACGCGCCCACTGGCGGCCGGCGAGGTCGGCGGCAAGGAAGCGCTGGCGATCTTCGTCGTGCTGATGCTGATCGCCTTCGGGCTGGTGCTGTTGACCAACACGCTGACGGTGATTCTCGCGGTCATCGCCGCGGCGCTGGCGGCGAGCTATCCCTACATGAAGCGGATCGTCTGGTTCCCGCAGGTGGTGCTCGGCGCCGCCTTCAGCATGGGCATCCCGATGGCTTACACCGCTGTCCGGGGCGAGGTCGATGCGATCGCGGTGCTGCTGTACTGCGCGAACCTCATGTGGACCACCGCCTACGACACGCTCTACGCGATGGTCGACCGCGACGACGACATCGAGGCCGGTTCGCGCTCGACCGCGATCCTGTTCGGCGAACTGGACCTGGTCGCCATCGGCATCCTGCACGCTTGCGCACTGGCCACGCTGGCGCTGGTGGGCTACCGCGCGGAGCTGTCGGCACCTTACTACGTCGGCCTGGGCGTCGCCGGGCTGGTCATGGCCTGGCAGCTCTGGATCGCCCGCGAACGCGAGCGCGAGGAGTGCTTCCGCGCCTTCCTGGCCAACAACTGGGTGGGTGCCGCGGTGTTCGCCGGCACCCTGGCCCACTACGCCGCCAGCCCGTAACTCGCGAGCAGCGGCGCCACCTCGGGCTCGCGCCCGCGGAAGGCGGTGAAGGAAACCAGCGCCGGCCGCGAACCGCCGACGGCCAGGATCTCCTGGCGGAAACGCGCGCCGGTGGCGGCATCGATCACGCCCGCCGCCTCGAAGGCCGACCACGCGTCGGCCGAGAGCACCTCGGCCCACAGGTAGCTGTAGTAGCCAGCCGCGTAGCCGCCGGCGAAGACATGGCCGAAGCTCATCGGAAAGCGTGTCCATTCGGGCGGGTGGATGACCGCCACCTCGCGGCGCACCTCCTCGATCAGTTCCAGCACGCGCGCGCCGCGCGCCGGCTCGTACTCGCGGTGCAGGCGGAAATCGAAGAGGCCGAACTCGAGCTGGCGCACCAGGAACAGCCCGGCCTGGAAGTGGCGCGTGCCGAGCAGGCGCTGGAACAGGTCCTCGGGCATCGGCATGCCGCTCTCGAAGTGCGCGGCGATGCGATCGAGGCCGGCGCGGGTCCAGCAGAAGTTCTCCATGAACTGGCTGGGCAGCTCGACGGCGTCCCACTCCACGCCCTCGATGCCCGACACCCCGCGCACCTCGACCTCGGTCAGCATGTGGTGGAGGCCATGGCCGAACTCGTGGAAGAGCGTGGTGACGTCGTCGTGGGTCAGCAGGGACGGCCGGCCATCGATGGGCGGCGCGAAGTTGCAGGTCAGGTAGGCGACCGGCTTCTCGAGGCCCGCAGGATTGAGCCAGCGGGTGCGGCAGACATCCATCCAGGCGCCGCCGCGCTTGCGGGCGCGCGCGAAGGGGTCGAGGTAGAAGCCGGCGCGCACGCTGCCGTCGAGGTCGACCAGGTCGTAGTAGCGCACATCGGCATGCCAGGTCGGCACGCCGTCGCGTTCCACCGCGCGCACGCCGAAGAGGCTGGCGCACAGCTCGAACAGGCCGCCGAGCACCTTCGGCAGCGGGAAGTAGGGCTTGAGTTCCTCGTCCGAGAGCTGGTGGCGGGCGAGGCGAAGCTTTTCACTCGCGTAGGGCACGTCCCAGGGCTGGAGGTCTGCGATCCCGAGTTCCGATGCCGCGAAGGCCGCCAGTTCGGCGCGCTCGCGCTCGGCAGACGGTTTGGCGCGGGCGGCGAGGTCACGCAGGAAGGCGAACACGCGCTCGGCGCTCGGCGCCATCTTGGTGGCCAGCGAGAGACTCGCGTAGTCGGTGTAACCGAGCAGCCCGGCGGCTTCGTGGCGCAGCGCCATGATCCGCTCGATGCGCGCGGCATTGTCGTGCTGGCCGGCGAGCGGGCCCTGGTCGGAGGCGCGCGTCTGCCACGCGGTGTAGGCCTCGCGGCGCAAGTTGCGGTCGCTGGCGTAGGTGATCACCGCGTTGTACGCCGGGAACTTCAGGCTCAGCGCATGGCCTTCGCGTTCCGCATCGCGCGCCGCCTGCGCCAGGATCGCGCGCTCGGAATCCGGGATCCCGGCCAGTTCCGCCTCCGTGAGCGGACGCAGGTAGGCATCGGTGGCATCCATCACCGCCTGCTCGAAAGCGGTCTCGAGCTGCGCCAGTTCGCGCTGGATCTCACGGAAGCGCGAGCGCGCCGGCTCCTCGAGCGCCACCCCCGAGAGCCGGAAGTCGCGCAGCTCGTGCTCCACCACCGCCTGCTGCGCGCGCGTCAGTCCCGTCCATGCCGCCGAATCGCGCAGGCGCTGGAAGGCCTCGTAGAGCCCGCGATGCTGGCCGAGTTCGCTGCGGAACTCGGTCAAGAGATCCAGCGCCTGCTCGTGCGCCTTGCGCAAGGGCTCGCTGTCCGCCACCGAATGCAGGTGCGAGATCGGCGCAAAAGCGCGCTCCAGCGCGGCGTCCTCGGTCTCGAGCGGCGCCACCAGCG
>JANJUH010000167.1 GCA_024710675.1 Lysobacterales bacterium | reverse complement strand
GCAGGAAGTGCGCACCAGCCGTCCCCGAGGTGCAGACCAGCAGCACCGGCCTTCGCTTGACCTTCGCGTGGCCAAGCGCCTGGAAGGCCGCGCTGCGCTCGTCGATGACGACGTGGCGCGGCAAGCCCGTGCCGGCGAGCGCCAGCGCCAGCGGCGTCGATCGCGAGCCCGGGCACAGGTAAGCCGCCGCCGCACCCTCGGCCATGGCGCCCAGTAGCGCGCGCGCAAAATCGAGGTTGGCGGCGCCGGTGTCGAGCATGCTCACGGCGCGCCCCACAGCAGCGGCCCGAGCACGCTGCGCAGCTTGCAGTCGGTCTCGGCGTACTCGGCCTCGGGATCGGAGCCGGCGACGATGCCGGCACCTGCGTAGGCGTGAGCCTCGCGGCCGCGCAGCAGCGCCGAGCGCAGGGCGACGACGAACTCGCCGTTGCCTTCGGCGTCGATCCAGCCCACCGGCCCTGAATACCAGCCACGGTCCAGGCCCTCGGTCGCCGCGAGCCAGCGCAGGGCCTCGGCCGCGGGCGCGCCGGCGACCGCGGGCGTCGGATGCAGGCGCCCGACCAGTTCCAGCAGCGAGGGCCCGCGAGTCGTGCGGCGTGCCGTGATCGGTGTGGCGAGATGCTGTACCGAACGGGTGGCGACGATCTGCGGCGCGGCCGGCGCTTGCACCTGGCCGCAGCAGTCCGCCAGCACTTCGACAAGCCGGCGCACGACGATCGCGTGTTCGGCGGCGTCCTTGGCGCTGGCCAGCAGCGCCGCAGCGAGCGCGCGATCGGCTTCGCGCGAGGCGCCGCGTGGCGCGCTGCCGGCCAGTGCGATGGTCTCCACCTCCGCGCCGTGCACCGACACCAGACGCTCCGGCGTCGCGCCAAGGAACACCGCATCGCCCTCGCCGATGGCAAACAGCGTGCAGCCCGGGAAGCGCTCGCGCAGCGCCGCCAGCCAGGCGACGGCATCCAGCGGCCGGCGGGCGCTGATGCGCAGCGAGCGCGCAAGCACCAGCTTCTCTGCGCGTCCGGCGGCGATCTCGGCCAACGCCGCACGCACCCGGGCGCGGTAGGCCGGGGCATTGTCGCCGTCGATCTCCACGCCGCCGCGCAGCGGGGCGATCGGCCGCGGAAGCGGTGCCGCGAAGGCTTGGCCCGCGGCAGCGATGCGGCGGCATTGCCCATCACGGCCAACGACACTCACGGCCGGCAGGCGCAATTCAGCGGCGGGCCAGCCCTGCCAGGGCCCGCCCGGCGGCGCATCCTCGAAGGCAAAACCGCCCACCAGGGCTGCATCCCCGGCGGCCAGCCCCGTTCCATCGATCCGCGCAAATACGCTCCGTGCCACCTCTGCCGCGCGGGCAAATCGATCCGGACCCTGGACACACACCCTTTCCAGCGCACCGATGGCCACGCGATAAGTGCCTTGCGCCGGCTGCTCCCAGTAGAAGCGGGGCGCCCAGCCGGCTGCCGCGAAGACGGCCAGCGGATCGAGCGGCGCGATCTCGGTCGCGGTCAGCCGGATCGCCGCGGCAACCGGCGTGGCCACACCATCGATCGTCGCCTCGCCCCCGTGATCTCCCGCTCCATCCATGCCTGGCCCATGCGTCCCCTGTGATGCTGGCGTAAAGCTATCGCAGCCCAGGGATGCTGGCACTGACCCTGATCAGTAAGGCGAGCCATCCTTGTGGGTGAACACCCAGCCGCCATCGACCAGGGCGGCGGCCAGGTCGTCGTCCGGATAGACCACCTGATCGCCCGCCGTGCGGTCGCCGATCTCGAGGTACTGCACCGGTTCGTCGGTCTCGTTGACCAGGCGGTGGCCGTTGCCGCTGCCGGCGCGGAAACCCGCGCACATCCCGGGTGCCAGCCGCGTCGGCCCGGCGTCGGTGTGGAGCGTCGGGTGGCCGGCGATCACGTAGACCAGCTCGTCCTGGCGACTGTGGTGGTGCCGCAGCGCCGAGCAGGCGCCCGGCGCCAGGGTGGTCAGGTTGACGCCAAAGTTCGCCAGCCCGAAGGCCTCGCCGAGCGCGCGCTTCTCGCGGCCAGCCATCAGCGAGGCAAAGGGCTCCGGATACAGCGAGCGGGTACGCGCCGGCAGCCCGGCGGCATCGATGGCGATGGGCTTGGACATGCGGTCCTCCATGTCGTGCGGCGACGGCTTCAGGGGCCCTCGAGTCGGTCGATGGCCAGCGCCGCCAGCGTCCGCACGCCCACCTTCAGCGCCTCCTCGTCGAGCAGGAAGCGTGGCGAGTGGTTCGGCGCGGCCTCGCGCGGCGGCGTGCCGGGGGCGGTGGCGCCGACGAAGTAGATGAAGGTCGGCGCGGCCTCGGCGTACTGCGAGAAGTCCTCGGCCACGGTCAGCAGCGGCATCTCCTTGACCTGGCTCTCGCCGATGGCGGTGCGCAGCACGGTGCCGCTGCGCTCGGCGAGCGCGGCCTGGTTGCGGGTCAGCGGGGCGGTGACGTTGATCGCGAACTCCGCGCTGGCGCCGCTGGCCTGCGCGATGCTCGCGGCAGTGCGCTCGATGCGTCTCACCACGTCCGCACGCACCTCCTCGTCGAAACTGCGCAGGGTGCCGGTCATCGTGACCTGCTCGGGGATGATGTTGTAGCGCACACCGCCCTGGATCGCGCCGGTGGTCAGCACCACCGGCGAGCGCACGATGTCGACCTGGCGGGCGACGATCGACTGCATCGCCAGTTGCACCTGCGCCGCCACGGTCAGCGGATCGATGCCGTCCCAGGGCCGCGAGCCGTGGGTCTGCGCGCCCTTGAGGGTCAGCACCCACTCGTCGGCCGCCGCCATCGTCGGTCCGCTGCGATAGCCGACCATGCCGGCCGGCAGCGAAGCCCAGACGTGCAGCCCGTAGACCGCCTCGGGTTTCCAGTCGGCGAACAGGCCCTGATCCAGCATCCAGCGCGCGCCGAAGGGCGCCCCAGGTTCCGGCGGTCCCTCTTCGGCGGGCTGGAAGATCACCATCACCTCGCCGGCGAGCTGCTCGCGCCGCGCGGCCAGCAACTCGGCCACGCCCATCACGATCGCCGTGTGCGCATCGTGGCCGCAGGCGTGCATCACGCCGACCGGCTGGCCGCGGTACTCGGTGGTGACCTTCGATGCGAAAGGCAGCCCGGTCTCCTCGGTCACCGGGAGGGCATCCATGTCGGCACGGAGCGCGATCTTGGGCCCGGGCTTGCCACCCTTCAGCACGCCCGAAACACCGGTAGCAGCGATGCCGGTGCGCACCTCGAAGCCGAGTTCACGCAGGTGTGCGGCGACGATCCCGGCGGTGCGCACTTCCTGCGCGCCGAGTTCGGGGTGCTGGTGGATGTCGCGCCGCCAGGCCACGACCTTGGGCTCGAGGGCGGCGAGCGCGGCCGTCAGGTCGGCATCGACAGGCGCCGCGTTCAATGCTGCGGCGAGCAAAAGGGTCGAGGTGTACATGGGGGCACCGGCGAAGGACGAGCCCCGAGATTGCGGCGTGTCGCGGTCCCGCGCAAGACCGTAGCCCGCGTTGGCCGCCGCACGCGGACTACGCGGGTACTTGCCGCAGTCCCACGCGGGTCGCGCCTGCACGCGCAACCCACGCCACCGCGCTCATGCCTGTTTGCCACCAGCGAGCCGGGCGTCCAGCGCAGCACGCACAGCCGGCCACTCGGCGGCGATGATGCTGTGCATGACCGAATCGCGGATGCGGCCATCGGGCATGACCATGTGCCGGCGCAGGATGCCCTCCTCGACGGCGCCCAGCCTGAGAATGGCAGCGCGCGACTGGGTGTTGAGCACATCGGTGACCAGCTCCACGCGCTCGCAACCCAAGGTTTCGAAGGCATGCGCGAGCAGGAGCCGCTTGCATTCGGTGTTGATTGCGGTGCGCTGGGCGCTCCTGGACAGCCAGGTGGAGCCGATCTCGAGCCGCCGATGCGCCAGCGCGATCGCGCGGTAGCGGGTACTCCCGACCACCCGGCCGTCCGCTGTGCGGATGATGACGAAGCACAGGTAGCGGCCGTCCGCCTGGCCGGCGAGGGCCTCGGTGAGGTAGTCGTCCATCGCGGCGGCGTTTCCGGGAACGATGGTGACCCGGCTTTCCCAGAGCGCACCGTCGGCTGCGGCCTCGAGGAGCGCTTCTGCGTGCCCCATCTGCAGGGGCTCCAGGCGGGCGTGGCGGCCTTCGAGGACGGTCGGATTCAGCGGAGTCACCGTCCGCTGCCCTGCCCCTCAGGGCCCGCTGGCGCGGCGGTGGCCTTGGCTGGCTCGATCAGATCCCAGAGATTGCCGTAGAGATCGCGGAACACCGCAACCGTGCCGTAGGGCTCCACGCTGGGCCCGCGCACGAACTCGACACCAGCGGCGCTGTAGCGCGCATGGTCGCGGGCGAAGTCGTCGGTGTGCAGGAACAGGAACACGCGGCCGCCGGTCTGGTCGCCGACGCGACCTTGCTGGTCTTCGTTGCTGGCGCGTGCGAGCAGGAGCGCGCAGGCCGATCCCGGCGGGCGCACGACCACCCAGCGCTTGCCCTGTTCGGGAACGTCACGGTCCTCGACCAGCTCGAAGCCGAGCTTGCCCACGTAGTAGGCCAGTGATTCCTCGTAGTCGCGCACCACCAGGGCCACCTTGACCAGTTGCTGGCTCACGTGATCCGCTCCTTGGCGCCCGGATGGGCCTCGTAGATCCGCAGGTGTGCAACGTGCGACCAGTCGTCGTCGCGGGTGTAGTAGCCGGCGACCCATTCCTCGAGCACCGGCAGCATCGCGTCCTGCTCGGCCTTCGAGGCGTACTTGTGCGGCTCCCAGGGGCGCCTGCGGTTGTTCGCGAGGCACGCTTCGAGCCCCGGGTCGAGGAAGACCAGTTGCGTGCAATGGGCGGAGGCGTGCGCCACCCACTCGCCGTAGCAGCCCTCGATGACCCAACGCGACTCGCGGGCGATGAAGGCATCCAGATCCGCTCGCACGGCATCCGCCGGACGCGGCACGGCGATCTGCCCGGGTTCCCAGACCAAGGTGTCGAGGTCGAGGTGGACCAGATCGTGCTGCGCGGCCAGCGCCTGCGCGCGCGTGCTCTTGCCCGAGCCCGAGTTGCCGTAGATCAGCACCCGCATCACTGTCCTTCCGGCGGCTGCCACAGCTCGATCTTGTTGCCCTCGGGGTCGATGACCCAGCCGAACTTGCCGAACTCGGATTCCTCGATCTTGTCCTCGACCTGGCAGCCCTCCGCACGCAGCGTCGCCAGCAACGCGTGCAGGTCGGCAACCCGGTAATTGACCATGAAGCTTGCCGTGCCCGGATCGAAGTAGCGCGTGTCGGCCGCGAAGGGACTCCAGACCGTGGTGCCGATGCCGCCCGGGTTCTCCGGCCCCGCCCAACGGAAGGCCGCACCGCCCCAGTCCTCCACCGGGATGCCGAGGTGGCGGCGGTACCACTCGCCCAGCGCCTTGGGATCCCGCGCCTTGAAGAAGATGCCGCCGATGCCGGTGACGCGGGTCGTGCTCATGCCTGTCCTCCTCGACGAAAGCGCCCGGCCAGCCACCAGCCCGCAAAAGCCATCGGCCCGTAGGCGACGATCAGATCGAGCGCGTTGAACCACATCGGCGCCGGCAGCATCGCGACGTTCGCGGCGCCGCCAGCGAAGAAGAACACACCGACAACGACCGCCGGCACCCGGCCACCGGCGATCAAGGTCGCCACCAGCGCACCGGCCAGCGTGCCCAGCGCATGGGCCAGGAAGGGAAAGACGAAATGGCGGGGCTCGAACAAGGGCAGCGCCGCCTTCAGGCCCTCCATCGTCGTCACGTCGACACCGACCGGCGGTGGAAAGACCTTCGGCCCCGCCGTCACCAGCGCCATGTTGACGATGCTGCCGATCACCAATCCGGCCAGCACCGCCAGTGTCCCGCGCATCCAGGGTTTCATCGTTCCGTTCCGCCTCCCCTCCCTGATGCGCTGAACGATGCGCCCGGAGGGCCGCAGGTGGCAACGTGTTCAAGCCGGCCAGGGCCATTCCCCACGCAGCAGCCACCCGGCACGCATCACATGGAGAACGCGGACAATGCCCTCGCCCTGTCAATCCGGCTGGCCGCGCTCCTTGCGCAGTTCACGGATCAACTCGAGCAGCGCCGCGTCGCTGGCCTTGCGACGTCGCTCCTGCCAGTCCGCAAGCACGCACATGGCCAGCACAAGTATCCAGATGCCGGCATTGGCGCCGCCAGGCCCGGCCGAGGCCATCCCGGCCGTGGCCAACAGCAAGATGAGGACTACCGTGCGGCCCAGAACACCGGGCTGAAGGCGATCAGCAGTCGCCCGCTCTTCCAGCGCCTTCATTCGTTCGGCGCGTTGGGTTGCCAGGCGGCCATCGATCCCGGTCTCTTGCATCTCGCTCTCCTTCACCCTGCCCCGTGGCAAGCCTTGTACTTCCGCCCGCTGCCACAAGGGCAAGGATCATTGCGTCCGACCTTGGGCCCGGCGCGACGCACGGTGCGGCTCGCCGCTTCGCGCTGCATGTTGATCGCGTAGAGCTCCTGCAGCATCTCGCCCAGCGATAGCACGAGATCCACCCGCTCCTCGGTGCTCAAGGCGGCCTCTGCGTCCTCCTCGTCCGACTGTTCGAGCAACCCTGTCATCGAATCCGCCGACAGCGCCGGCCCGGCATCGTCACCCGGTTCGTCGTCCGCCTCCTCGTCGTACATGCCCGGCGGCAGCAGCGCGTCCTTGAAGTCGAGGATATCGGCGACCAGCGGCCACTCCTCGGCCGTCGCCTCCCAGGCATCGAAACGGAGCTGGTGCGCGAGGTCGAAACCCATCGCCCAGAACAAGCCAACCGGCGGGGCCTCGATCTCCTCGCCGTCGCCGTCCGCTTCATCGTCTTCCGGATCATCGACCAGCGTGACGCCGCGGACGAACACCGCCGGCGGGGCCTCCGGATCGTCGTCGTCCGGCGTTTGCCCGAGCCGGGCCACGACGAAGTTGTAGTAGTCGAGCAGGGTCGCCGTCAGTCGCTCCGCTTCGACTTCCGATTCAAAGACATGCTCGGTACCCCAGACCAGAGGCATCCATTCCGAGGGCTGGACGGGCTCCGGCGCGGTCACGATGCCGCAGATGAAGCCGTCCAGGCATTCGAGTTCGGGGATGCCACCCGCCGGCGCCGCCCGCTCGAGCAGGTGGGTGGCGAGTTCGATCATGTCCTCTTCGGTCATCGTGCTGTCCCTGGTGATGATGATTGGGCTTTTTCGCTGCGATCGGCGCTGCGCTCAACCAGCCCCGAGCGGATCATCCACCAGAACAGCAAGAGGCCGGGCAGCGCGATCACGAAAGTCAGCGCGTAGAAGCGCACGTAGCCCAGGGTCTCGATCAGCCCGCCGGCCAGTTTGGCGGTGGCGATGCGGCCGACGACGCTGGCGGCGGCCGAGATCAGTGCGTACTGCGCGGCGGTGAAGCGCAGGTCGCAGAGCGCCGAGAAATAGGCGACCACGGTCACGCCGCCGATGCCGCTGGCGATGTTCTCGAAGCCGATCGCCAGCGCCATGCCGGCATTGCTCTTGCCGGTCGCCGCCAACGCTGCGAAGGACAGGTTGGTGAAGGCCATCAGCACCAGGCTCCACAGCACCGAGCGCGCCATGCCGAGGCGCGTGTACATCACGCCGCCGATGAAGATGCCGATCAGGTAGGCCCAGAAGCCGATGCCGACATCCCAGATGGCAATCTCGTCGTTGCTGTAGCCCAGGTCGTTGAAGAGCAGGCGGAAGGTCAGGTTCGCCAGCGTGTCGCCGATCTTGTGCAGCAGGATGAAGAGCAGCACCAGGATCGCGCCGTTGCGACGGAAGAACTCCATCAGCGGCTCGACCACCGCATCCCAGGCGGCACCACGAGCTGAGGGCGCGGCCACGCGATGGCGCTTCGGTTCACCCAGCCACAGCGCCACGACCATCGCCGGCAGTGCGAAGCTGGCGCAGACCAGGTACGCCACGTGCCAGTCGAAGCGCCCGGCCACCACGAGTGCAATGGCGCCGGCCAGCGCCGAGCCAATGCGCCAGCCGTATTGCGACATGCCCGAACCGACGCCGAGCTGGCGCGGCTCGAGCGACTCGATGCGGTAGGCGTCGATGACGATGTCGAAAGTGGCCCCGGCGAAGGCCACCAGCAGCGTGGCGCGAACGGTTGCCGCCAGGCTCTCGGAGGGATCGACCAGCGCCAGGTGCACGACCGCGGCGATCACGAGAGCGCCTGCGAAAAGCAGCCAGGACACGCGCTGGCCGAGGCGATGCAAGAGCGGCAGGCGCACGCCGTCGACCACCCAGGCCCAGAGGAACTTCAGGTTGTAGACCAGGAAGGCCAGCGCGAAGGCGGTGATCGTGCGCTTGTCGATGCCGTCCTGGGCCAGGCGCGTGGTCAGCGTGGCGCCGATCATCGCGTAGGGGAAACCGCTCGACACGCCGAGGAAGAGCGCGGCGATCGGGGCGGATTCGGTGTAGGGGCGCAGGCCGGCGGGAAGGCGGGCGCGCCAGCCGGCGGCAGTCTCGGTAGTCATTGGTCGAAGGCTACGGTTTTCCGTGGCCTGGCGCGCGTTTCAGGCGTGGACAGGCGCGGGCAGTCGTCGCAACATGGCGTGATGATGGCGTCCATTACGTCCAACTGATGCCCGACTACCTGCTCCGCAACATCGACGAGCGCCTTGCGCTGCGCATCAAGGAGCATGCGCGCCAGCGCCAGGTGACGATCAACGAGGCCTTCCTCGAATTGATCGACAGCGGCCTCGAACACTTCCAGCGCCAGGCCCGCGAGAAGCAGGCGCAGGACCACAAGGAACTGGACGCCGTCATCGTGCAATGGAATGAGGACGAGGCCGGGGCCCTGTCCGAAGCCATGAAGGCGCTGGAGCGGTTGCCGCGGTAGTGCACGAGGGCACGAGGGCACGAGGGCACGAGGGCACGAAAGAGCGTGGCAGGACCCGGGACAAGGTCAAGCCATCCGAGGCATTTTCGTTCCTCCAGTTCTGCCTCGTTATCCAGCTTTTCGTCTTTCCAGGCCTGATGCAGACGGCACGCCCTGGCGGACCCGTGGATTCGATGGGCTCTCCCGAGAGCACGACAGAGATCGAGCGACGCGAGAGCCTGCCTTTGCGTGCCCTCGTGCCCTCGTGCCCTCGTGCCCTCGTGCCCTCCCCGTTCGATGCGCCCCCATGGGCACCGAATAGGGCCGTCACGACATCCGACCAGCGTTCCCAGCCACATCCATCCCCGCAATCGCCTCCACCCGCGCCTGGTGCAGCGCCTGCGCGATCGCCGGTCCTTCGAGGCCACGCTCGACGAAGGCGCGCGGATCGACCTGGCGTGCCACGGCCAGCGCGGCCAGCAGGTGGGCGCGCTGCGGATAGGCGCGCTCCTCGAGCCCGAGCCGGCCGCGCGCATCGGCTTCGCAGGCCAGCGCGAAGCGAGCGACGCGTTCGGGCTTGCGAAAGCCATCGAGGCGCTCGAGCAGGCTGAGCAAGGTGCCCGGCCGTACCTCCAGCAAGCGGTGCATGACCAGATGGTGCTCGCAGACGATCAAGGCGAGGTCACGGTGCTCCCTCGGCACCTTGATCCGCGCCGATACCGCCCGTACCGGCCCAATCCCGCGCGCCTCATGCGCGACATGGCGCGGCCACTCCGCCGGTGGCGTCAGGCCCTTGCCGAGGTCGTGCACCAGCGCCGCGTAGGCCACCGCGTCGTCACCCGGCGCCAGGAGCGGGCACTGGTCGATCACCATCTCGGTGTGGATGCCGGTGTCGACTTCCGGGTGGTACTCCGGCCGCTGCGGCACGCCGTACAGGGCCTCGACCTCGGGCAGGATCCGCACCAGCGCCCCGCAGGCGCGCAAGGTCTGCAGGAAAGCGCTCGGGCGGGCTTCGACGAGCGCGCGCCGCAACTCCTGCCAGACCCGCTCGGGCACCAGATGGTCGATCTCGCCGTCGCGCACCATCGCGCGCATCAACTCGATGGTTTCGTCCGCTACACGGAAGCCCAGCGGCGCAAAGCGCGCCATGAAGCGCGCCGCGCGCAGCACCCTGAGCGGGTCCTCGGCGAAGGCTGGCGAGACGTGGCGGAGCACGCGCGCCTCGAGGTCTGCCTGCCCGCCCCAGGGGTCGATGAGCCGGCCCTCGGCATCGATCGCCATCGCATTGACCGTGAAGTCGCGACGACGCAGGTCCTCGTCCAGCGTCACCTCGGGCCCGGCGTGGAACACGAAACCCTTGTAGCCGCGCCCGCTCTTGCGTTCGGTGCGCGCGAGCGCGTACTCCTCGTTCGTCACTGGATGCAGGAAGACCGGGAAGTCGGCCCCGACCGGCCGGAAACCGGCCGCCACCATGTCCTCGGGCGTGCTGCCGACGACGACCCAGTCGCGATCGCCCTCCGGCTGCCCGAGCAGCCGGTCGCGGACCGCACCGCCGACGAGGTAGCGCCTCAAGCCCACTCGCTCAGGCCTTCGATCTCGTAGAGCTTGCGGAACGAAGGTCGTGCCTTCATTCGCGCAGCAAAGGCCGCCAGCACGGGCCATTCCGTGGCGGGCCTGGGCATGTTGCGCGACCAGCGCATCAGCATCGTGGCGTAGAAGTCCGCCACGCTGATCGCGTCCCCGCAGACATAGGGCCCGCTCGAGTCGAGGTGCGCGGACAGGCGATCCCAGACTGCCTCGATCTTCGCCTGGACCTTGGACTTGGCGATGTCCTGCGCGGCGCCCTCGGCGACATCCTGCGGGTACCACCAGATGCGGAAGGCCGGCTGCAGGGTATTGGCGAGGTGCAGCATCCATTGCAGGTAGAGCTGGCGCTCGCGGCTGCCCGGCGCCGGCGCGAAGCCAGCGTCCGGATGGCGCTCGGCCAGCATCAGCAGCAGCGCGGCGCACTCGTACATCGGGGCGCCGTCGACGATCAGCGTCGGCACCACGCCATTGGGGTTCAGCTTCAGGTAATCGGCCTGGCGCTGCTGGCCGGCGGCCAGGTCGACCTTCTCGAGCCGGTGCTCGGCGCCGAGTTCGAGCAGCAACCAGTGCACCGCCAGGCTGGCGGCGCCGGGGGCGAAATAGAGGGTGTACATCGGGGCGGACTCCGGCCTGGGGATGCCACGCAGTATGCCGCTGCGGCGCTGACCCTACTCCCGCCAGAAGGCCGGCGTCAGCATCACCAGCAGCGTGAACACCTCGAGGCGGCCCAGCAACATCGCCAGCGAGCACAGCCAGACCGCTGCCTCGTTGAGGTCCCGTACGGTCGAAGCGGCCACTCCGACCATCGCGGGGCCAAGGTTGGTGATGCAGGCCGCGGTGATCGAAAAGGCGGTCAGGAGGTCCTCACCGGTGGCGGCCACCAGTAGCGACAGGACCACGTAGCTGCCCAGGTACACGGTCACGAAACCGGCCACCGCGGCCAGCACCGGCTCGGCGATCACGCGATCGCCGATCTTGACCACGAACACGCCACGCGGATGGATGACCTTGATCATTTCGCGCCGCGCCAGCTTGGCGACGATCATCCAGCGCAGGGTCTTCATGCCACCGGCGGTCGAGCCCGAGCAGGCGCCCAGGAAGGCAAAGATCAGGAACACGCCGAGCAGTGCCGGCGGCCATGGACCCAGGTCGGCGCTGCCGAATCCGGTCGATGTGGCAAAGGACACCACCTGGAAGGACGCAAAACGCAAGGACTCGCCGAAGCTCGCATAGGTGCCACTCCACCACAGCGCCAGCGTGGCGATGACCGTCAGCACACCGAGCGTCCCGATGAACACCCGGAACTCCGGATCCTGCGGGTAGATGGTCGCGCTGCCGCGCCGGAAGGCGACGAAGTGCAGGGCGAAGTTCGTCGCGCCGAGGATGATGAAGATCATCGCCACGATTTCGATCGTGACGCTGTCGAAGGCGGCGAAGCTGGAATCGTAGTTGGCAAAGCCACCGGTGGAGGTGGTCGAAAAAGCATGCGTCAAGGCATCGAACCAGTTCATCCCGGCCAGCCAGTAGGCCAGCGTGCAGAGCAAGGTCAGGCCACAGTAGATGATCCAAAGCGCGGCCGCCGTCTCACGGATGCGTGGCGTCAGCTTGGCGTCCTTGTTCGGCCCGCTCGACTCGCCGCGGGTGAGCTGCGATCCACCAATGCGCAACGCTGGCAGTACGGCGACCGCGAGCACGATCATGCCCATGCCACCGAGGAAGTGCAGCGACTGGCGGTAGAACAGCACGCTGCGGGGCAGGTCATCGAGGCCAACCACGGTGGTGGCGCCGGTGGTCGTGAGTCCGGAAACCACCTCGAACATCGCCCGGCCATAGTCGAGGTAGGGCGGACCCAGCATCAGCGGCAGCGGCGTCAACAGCGCCGAGATCAGCCAGACCGCGCTGGTGACCAGGAATCCGTCGCGCAAGCGGAGTTCAGCACGTTGGCCACGGGTCGCGTAGACGAGGTACGAGCCGATGGCGACCATCAACAGGAACACTTCGCCGAAGTAGTGTGCGCCGTGATCGCCATCGACCCAGGCGATCAGGATCGAGGGCACCAGGGTGCAGGCGACGATGAGCTGGACCAGCCCGATCGCGCGCAACGCCGTCGCCAGCCGCGCAGAACTCGTGGCTTGTGGCGCGTAAGCGGTGTTCACAGACTGGCGGCACCCGCGCGGAACAGCAGCTCCACCTTCTTCAGGTCGCGCTTGTCGAGGACGAAGATGATGACGTGATCGTCGGCCTCGATCACCGTGTCGTGATGCGCCGCCAGGACCTGCTCGCCACGGACGATGCCGACGATGCTCGCGCCCTTGGGCAGGCCGATCTGCTCGAGCGCGCGTCCGACCACGCGCGAGGTTGCCGAGTTGCCGATGGCCACTGCTTCCAGCGCCTCGACCGCGCCGCCCCGCAGCGAATGCACGCGCACCAGGTTGCCCTGGCGCACGCAGGACAGCAGCGCGCCGAGCGTGATCTGTTGCGGCGAGACTGCGGTGTCGATGTCGCCGCTCTCGATCAGGTCGACATAGGCCGGGCGGTTGATCAGCGAGATCACGCGCCGTGCGCCGAGGCGCTTGGCCAGCATTGCCGACAGGATGTTGGCCTCGTCGTCGTTGGTCAGCGCGCAATAGACATCGGTCTGGTCGATGTTCTCCTCGCGCAAGAGGTCCTCGTCGGCACAGTCGCCGACCAGCACGATCGAATTCTCCAGGCTCTCGGCGATCGCCCGCGCGCGATCACGATTGCGCTCGATGATCTTGACGTTGTAGCGGTTCTCGAGCTGGCGGGCGAGGTCCTGGCCGATGTTGCCGCCACCGGCCAGCATCACCCGCTTCGCCGGGCGTTCGATGCGATGGAACTCCGCCATCATCGCGCGGATGCTCTTCTTGTCGGCGAGGAAGAAGACCTCGTCGCCCAGTTCGACCACGGTGTCGCCGTCGGCCGGGACCGGCTGGCGGTTGCGGAAGATCGCGGCGATGCGCACCGCGCTGCCGACCGGCAGGTGCATCGCCAGATCCCGGATCTGGTGTCCGACCAGCGCGCCGTCCTTGCCCGCGCGCACGCCGACAAGCTGCGCGCGGCCACCGGCGAAATCGAGCACCTGCAGCGTGCCCGGGTACTGGATCAGCCGCTCGATGTACTCGCAGACCCGCTGTGAGGGACTGATCAGGTGGTCGATCGAGACATGGCTGCGGCCGAACAGCTCGGGGTGCTTGAGGTACTCGAGCGAACGCACGCGGGCGATCTTGATCGGCGTGCGGTACAAGGTCGCCGCGACCTCGCAGGCGATCATGTTGACCTCGTCCGAGGAGGTCACCGCCACCAGCACATCGGCATCCTCGGCCCCGCCCCGGGCCAGCGAACTCGGATGCGCGGCGAAACCGTGGATCGCCTGCAGATCGATCTTCTCCGACAGCTCGCGCAAGCGCTCGGCATCGGTGTCGATCACGGTGACATCGTGGTTTTCGCGCACCAGCGCGGAAGCCACCGACGTGCCGACCTGGCCGGCGCCGAGGATGAGGATTTTCATGGGATGAGGCGGGGACTCGGGACTCGGGACTCGGGACTCGCAAAGAGCTTCTGGTCCGCAAAGGACGCAAAGAACGCAAAGAAAAGCGCGGCTGGGGACGGCGGGACGGCGCGCAGGGAAACCGT
>JANJUH010000137.1 GCA_024710675.1 Lysobacterales bacterium | reverse complement strand
CGCCTTCGATGTAGTCCGGGCCGCTGCTGTTCTGGCGCAGGTGGGCCACCACGCGATGCACCTCGTCGTCGCTGACGAAGGCGCCGTGCACGCGTTCGGGCATGGCGGTTCCCGGCGGCAGGTAAAGCATGTCGCCGTTGCCCAGCAGCGTCTCCGCGCCGGACTGGTCGAGGATCGTGCGCGAGTCGATCTTGGAGCTGACCTGGAAGGCGATGCGGGTCGGGATGTTGGCCTTGATCAGGCCGGTGATCACGTCGACCGAGGGCCGCTGGGTGGCGAGGATCAGGTGGATGCCGGCGGCACGCGCTTTTTGCGCGAGGCGCGCGATCAGCTCCTCGACGCTCTTCTTCGCCACCATCATCATGTCGGCGAATTCGTCGATGACGACGACGATGTGCGGCATCGTGTCGAGCGGTTCGGGCTGCTCGCCCGGGGCCGCCTTGGCGACGTTGAACAGCGGGTCCGGGATCGGCTGGCCCTTCTCCTGCGCTTCCCTGACCTTGCGGTTGTAGCCGGCCAGGTTGCGCACGCCGACCGCAGCCATCAGCTTGTAGCGGCGCTCCATCTCGGCCACGCACCAGCGCAGCGCGTTCGAGGCCTGCTTCATGTCGGTCACGACCGGCGCCAGCAGGTGCGGGATGCCCTCGTAGACCGAGAGCTCCAGCATCTTCGGGTCGATCATGATCATCCGCACTTCGCGCGCGGTGGCCTTGTAGAGCAGTGACAGGATCATCGCGTTGAGCGCGACCGACTTGCCCGAGCCGGTGGTGCCGGCGACCAGCAGGTGCGGCATCTTGGCGACATCGACGACGCTGGGCCGGCCACCGATGTCCTTGCCCAGCGCCAGCGTCAGCGGCGAGGTGGTCTTGTCGTACTCGCGCGAGCGCAGGATTTCCGACAGGTAGACGATCTCGCGATGCTGGTTCGGGATCTCGAGGCCGACCACCGACTTGCCGGGAATCACGTCGACCACGCGCACGCTGACCACCGACAGGCCACGCGCGATGTCCTTGTCGAGCGAGGAAATCTGGCTGCCGCGGATGCCGGGCGCAGGCTCCAGCTCGAAGCGGGTGATCACCGGCCCCGGATAGACGCCGACCACGCGCGCCTCGATGCGGAAATCCTTGAGCTTGAGCTCGACCTGGCGGGCCAGGGCTTCGAGCGCCTCCTCCGAATAGCCTTTGCCCGAGGGCTGAGCCTCGTCGAGCAGCGACAGCGGCGGCAGTTCGCCGGCCGGCGCGTCCTCGAAGAGCGGCATCTGCAACTCGCGCTCGACCTTCTCGATCTTCGGCGTGACCGCGCCCACCGGCTCGATCTTGACCGGCTCGCGGGTCTTGCGCTTCTTGACTTCGATCTTGCGCTCGACCTCGCGCTCGGCGCGCGCCCGTCGACCAACCCGCCAGTCCTCGAACTGCTGGCGCCAGACCTTGGCTTGCTCGATGAACTGGAGCGTCAGCGCACCCACACGGTCCATCACCCGGAACCAGGACACGCCAGTCGCGAAGCTCGTGCCGACAAGGAACAACGCCAGCGCGAACATCGTCGTGCTGCCGCGTCCGAGGTTGTCGACGAGCACACCGCCCAGTGCCGAGCCGAGCACGCCACCGGCGCCGCCGGGCAGCGCATCCGGACGCATCTGCGCATAGGCCAGAACCACGCCACCGAGGATCGCCGCGACGAAACCGCCGCCGCGGGTCAGCGGCACCAGCGGATCCGGCACCTGGGGAGCGTCGGCTGCATCACGCAGGAAACGCCATGCGTACCAGATCAGGGCGACCGGCAGCAGGAAGGCGACGCGACCGAGCAGGTAGAGCAGCACATCCGCCACCCAGGCCCCGGCCCGCCCACCCCAGTTGGCGACCCCATCATGCCCGCCTGACTGGGACCAGCCCGGATCCTGCGGATGGAAGCTCACCAGCACCAGCAACAGGTACAGCGCCACCGGCAGCAGCAACCAGAAGGCGCTTTCCCGCAGCGCCCGGTGGAATCGCTCACGCCAGGCGCCCATCGTCAGACTTGCTGCCATCGTGCCGGCCCATCCAGTTACGGTAACACGCGAAGAAGCGTGTGCAAGGCCTGAAGTTTATTCGGTTTTTTCACTCAGCGCACGGGGAGAAGCGGGAACGGGCACGCGGCAAGTGATCGTGAGCGGCAGAAGCGGACCGGCGGCATGCAAGTGGGTCCGGATTCATCCGGACGCTCTTCCAGCCATGAAGGAGAAGCGTCGGGATGAATCCCGACCCACGGGAGCCGAGCGCACTCGCGCCAACAGGTGGGTCCGGATTCATCCGGACGCCCGTGGCATCGCCCTTGGCCGGCACATTGACTTGTCGTCATTCGGCGAAAGCCGGAATCCAGTGCTCTCCGTGGTCCTGGGGCAGAGCCTCCTGGGTCCCGGCCTTCGCCGGGACGACGAGCCTTGAGAGCCCGCGGCGAGACCATGCTGCTCCCGAGTCCCAAGCACGCTCTTCTTCGCGTGCGTCCTTCGCGGACCAAATGCTCTTCCCGAGTCCCGAGTCCCGAGTCCCGAGTCCCGAGTCCCGACCCGCTACTCGAACCGATACCCAAACGCCTCGCGGAAGCGCTCCAGGAACTCTTCGCGGGTGAATCTCTGGTTCTGGGTGCCGGGGTGGGCGATCTTGATGGCGCCCATCAGAGAAGCAATGCGGCCGGTGGTCTCGAAGTCCAGATCGTTCATCAGGCCGTAGATCAGGCCGGCGCGGTAGGAGTCGCCGCATCCCGTCGGGTCGACCACCGCCTCGGCCTGCGCGCAGGGGATGTCGAACTCGCCCTCGCGGGTGTACCAGCGCGAGCCCTCGCCGCCGCGGGTGACGATGTAGGCCGAGACCTTTTTCGCGATCTCCTGCGGGCTCCAACCGGTCCGCTCGGCCAGCACCTGCGACTCGTAGTCGTTGACCGTGACATAGGTCGCGCGCTCGATGAAGTCGCGGAACTCCTCGCCGTTGAAGAGCGGCATCGCCTGGCCGGGGTCGAAGATGAAGGGCACGCCCATCTCCTCGAACTCACGGGCGTGCTGCAGCATCGCATCACGGTTGTCGGGGGCGACGATGCCGAAGGCGGCGCCACGCACGTCCTTCACATGCGCCCCGTGGCTCTGGGTCATCGCGCCCGGATGGAAGGCGGTGATCTGGTTGTCGTCGAGATCGGTGGTGATGTAGGCCTGCGCGGTGTAGTGATCCGGCAATTCGCGGACACAGCGCAGATCGACGCCGAGTGCCTCGAAGTGCTTGCGATAGGGTTCGAAATCGCGTCCCACCGAGCCGAAAGGCACGGGATGGCCGCCGAGCAGCTTGAGGTTGTAGCTGATGTTGCCGGCGCAGCCACCGAACTCGCGGCGCAGCGTGGGCACGTAGAAGGCCACGCTCAGCATGTGAACCTTGTCGGCCAGGATGTGGTTCTTGAAACGGTCCTCGAACACCATGATGGTGTCGTAGGCGAGGGAACCGCAGATCAGGGCTTGCTTGGGCGCCATGGGCAACATCCGGCCACGATGAAGTCGGCGCGGAGACTAGCAGGAAGCCGGCGCGCGGCGGACTCGATCGGTCCAACGCCGGCCCTGGAACTACGCAAACCGTAGCCCGCGTTGGCCGCCGCAGGCGGACTACGCGGGGCGGTGACGCTGCCCACTCACATCCCTTCAACCGACGCGGGTAGCGCCTGCGGCGCAACCCACGCTACGGTCCGGCGTCGATCACCCGCACCGACTGCACGAGCATCAGCTCGCAGGCGCCCTTGCCATCGTCCTCACGGGTCAGGCTGGTGTTCCAGAACCAGCCGTCGCTGCGCTTGGCGTCGACCAGCAAGCCCTCGATCTCGATCACCTGCCCTGCGCGCATGCGGCCCAGATCACGCTCGACGCCCGCATCGGCCGGGATGATGTGGACGTTGGCCACAGAGACGACGATCTCCGGCGGCGGGATCGGGGGCTGGTTCGACCAGCGGTAGTTGAAAAAGCGCGCGCCGTTGGAAAAGCTCAAGCCCTCGAGCACCGCACTGTCGCTCATGCGTCCCCAGCCGAGCGCAAAGTCGATCGGCGAGAGATCGGCACCCTCGTCCGAATAGGAAGTGCGCGAGAGCAGGCGGGCGGCGGCCCGGAACTCGGCGCGCGGGGTGAGCTGGAAATCGCCCATGGCTATTGGCCGCGTATCGCGAGCCTCGCGCTGCTCCGGCGGGTCCGGGGCCAGCACGCCGGGCGCGCGGTCGATGGCGGAGGGCGGCGCCGTGGCCAGATGGTAGAGCGCACCGAGGCCGCAGATGCCGATGACCAGCCAGGCTTCGCGTTTCATCGGCGTCTCCTCGCCGCGCCGGTCACGGCCTCGGCCCCCAGGACCGCCGCGGCCACACGCGCGGTTTCGTCGGCGAGACCGTGCATCAGCTCCTCGCGCGCATCGCTGCGCCGCCACAGCAGCGCGATCTGCCGTTTCGGCGGCGGCGCCGCAAAATCGCGCAGCGCGATGTGTTCGTTCGGCGCGACCGGCGGCATCACCGCCAGCTTGGGCAACAGCGTGATACCGACGTTCGCCGCGACCATCTGGCGCAGGGTCTCCAGGCTGGTGGCCCGGAAGCCGACCTTTTCCACCACGCCGGCCAGCTCGCAGACCACCAGCGCC
>JANJUH010000113.1 GCA_024710675.1 Lysobacterales bacterium | reverse complement strand
GAGGCGCAGAGCGCCGCGCGGATGCAGCACCCGAACATCGTCACGATCCACGAGATCGGCGAACAGGACGGCTTGCCCTTCTTTTCGATGCGCCTGGTGCGCGGTCGTTCGCTGGCCGAGACGATCCAGCGCGAGGGAGCGCTGGCACCACGCCCGGCGGCAAGCCTGCTGCGAACGGTGGCCGAGGCAGTGGACTACGCCCACCGGCTGGGTGTGTTGCACCTCGACATCAAGCCCGGAAACGTGCTGCTGGAGGAGAGTGGCGAGCCCTTGGTGGCCGATTTCGGCCTTGCGCGCCGCCTCGAGGAAACCCTCGAGGGCAGCGAGGAGGTCTCGGGTACGCCGAGCTACATGGCCCCCGAGCAGGTCGCTGGCGGTGCCCTGGGTGTGGCGACCGATGTCTATGCGCTCGGCGCCACGCTCTACGAAACGCTGACCGCGCGGCCACCCTTCCGGGGTGCCACCGCACGCGAGACGCTCGAGCAGGTGATCGCCGGCGGCGCGCCGGTGCCGCGCAGTTTCGACGATCGCATCCCGCTCGACCTGCAGGCGATCTGCATGCGCTGCCTGCACAAGGACCCGGCGCAGCGCTATGCGGACGCCCGCTCGCTCGCCGAGGACCTGGGGCGTTATCTCGAAGGTCGCGAGGTCAAGGCGCGACCGCTGAACCGCTGGCAGCGCGCGGAGCGCATGGTGCGCCGCGAACCGCGGCTCAGCGCGCTGGTGGCGATGGTCGTCGTCTCGCTGCTCGTCGGCCTGCTGGCGACCACGGTGCAGTGGAACCGGGCCGACACCAATGCCGCGAGCGCGCTCGAACACCTCTGGACCAAC
Source organism: Lysobacterales bacterium (assembly GCA_024710675.1). GTDB lineage: Bacteria > Pseudomonadota > Gammaproteobacteria > Xanthomonadales > SZUA-5 > JANJUH01. The sequence goes on along the minus strand of JANJUH010000113.1, from coordinate 4,721 downwards.
CGGACGCAGGCGGCCGAGGCGGCGCTCGAGGATGGCGATGGTTTCCGCGGCCTGCGCGCGATGGTCGACAACCTGATCGAGATGGAGGCGGCAGGACGCGAGCAACTGGCAACCGTCGAGCGCCAGCGCATCGGCATCCTGCTGGCCAGTGCACCGCAACTGCTTCGGCAGGTGCCGCTGGAGGCGGGAGCCTCGGTGTCCTCGGTGGCCATCGCGCCCGATGGCCAGCGTTTCGCGCTCGCGGCCCATCTGCCGGGAGGCAAGCGTTACTTAGCCCAGTTCCGGATGGCCGACGGCGTGCTCGAGTGGAGCACGGAGAATCCCGGCCGCCAGTTGACGCCCTTCCGCGACATTCCCCATGGCCTGATGCGCTACAGCATCGATGGCCGGCACATCCTGGTGGGGCTCATGCAGCAGCCGGTGTTCGCCGCGCCGAGTCATCACGACATGCTGGTGCTGCGGGCGGCTGACGGGAAACTGCTGGAGACGCCGGAGGCGGATACGCGCCAGTCCGATGCGATCTGGAGCGATGACGCCTCGCTCGCGCTGGTGCGTTACCTCGCCGACCCTTCGCGGCGCTTTCCGGAGACGATGCGGGTCTATGCCACCGACGGCTGGCGCCCCCTCGGTCCCGAGCGGGCACATGCCGCGGTGCAGTGGCTCTTCACTCCCGACAACAAGGGGCTTCTGGCGACAGGCGACGGATTGTTCTTCGAACTGCTGGACCCGGCCAGCTTCGCCGTGCGCTGGACCCTGCAACTGGGCCCGGGACTGGAGACGATGGCCTGGGCCTTCACCCGGGACTCGCGCTGGCTGGCGCTCGGGGCCAACGACGGCTCGGTGCATCTGGTCGAGGTGGCCACCGGTCGCCTGTACCCCTTGCCCTCGGCGCCCACCACGACGATCCGGTGGGTCGAGTTCGATCCGGAGGGAAAGACCCTGGCGGCGCTGTCCGACGAAGGCCTGGCGATCGTCTGGGACCTTGCCACGCGGCGCCCGCGGACCAGCCCGATCGTCCTCGGCGGCGCGCCGGAGAACGGGCGCGCGCGCCTGGCCAGTGACCTGTTGATCACGCGGGTGGGTGGTGACCTGCGCTGGTGGGGTCTGCCACCCCAGGGGCCCTTCGAGAACTTCGCGCGCCCGGGTACGGCCCGCCTGTCGAGCAGCAAGGGTCTGTGGGGGACGGCTTTTGACTTCGATCCGCAGGCCCGTCGGCTGGTGCTCGGCGGGCGCGATGCGATGGTCGGCATCTGGCAGTGGCCGCGCTCGCCGGTCCTGCGCGCAAGGGCAGCGCCCCTGGCCTCCGGCGCAGTGCAGTTCGACGGGCGCCGGGTGGTGTCAGCCGAGGGCGCGGAAGTGCGGGTGCATGATGTCGAGACCGGGTCCAGCCTGCCCTGGGTGGCGGTGCATCCCGAAACCGTGCGTTTCGCCGAGTTCAGCGCCGGGCAGCGCTGGCTGGTCACGCTCGCCGGACGCAGCCTGCGCATCCTCGACCCGGCCAGCGGCGAGCTGCATGGCGAGGCCCTGGTGTTGCCGCAGACGCCATGGCGGGCCCAACTGGCGCAGAAAGCCCAGGTCATGGTGCTGACCACGACCGAGTATGTCGGCGACAGCCTGGAGGAGATCGTCTGGGTGGTCGATCTCGATAAGGCGCAGTTTCGCGAGCAGCGACCGCGTGCGCCGGGACCCCTGCAGGAGCTCACCGTCGATCCGCTGGGGCGCTTCGTCGTGCTCTCTTCGAGCTGGATGCGCCCGGACCGCGTGCTGGACCAGATGGTGCCGATCGCGGCAGACGCGCCGCAGTGCACACTCGATGCAGCGCAGGACAAGCAGGGCGGTGCGCGTATTGCGATCGATGATGAGGGTCGCTGGCTGTGGACGATCCACCACCAGACTGACCGGCAGGTCAACGTGCGTGCAAGGGCGCTCGGCGACTGTGCGCTGCACGTCGATCTCATGCGCCCGACCGCCAACGCGACGCCCGAGGGACGCGCCTTCGGCGAGCAACTGGTGGTGCATCGACTGGCCATGGAAGAGCTGGTGATTCTCGGCCTGGACGGCAGCGAGCGACGGATTCCCACCCTGCCGTCATTGAAGCTGATGAAGGATTTCGACCTCAGCGGCGACGGGCGCCTGGTGGTACAGGCCACCCGCGACGAGGTCCATGTCTTCGATGTCCGGCGTGGGGCCCGCCTGAGTTCCAGCCTGGCGGCGCCGATCGCCGGCAACGATGCCATCGGTGACTTGGCCATCGGCACGGATGGCAGCCGCTTGATTGCACGCACCGTGCAAGGACGCTGGCTGTCCTGGGATCTGGGGCTGGCTCCGGCCAGCTCTGCGGATTTGTCTGCCCTTGCTGAGCGGCGTGCGGGTACCGCGCCGCGCGCCGGGCCGGTCGGGGCTCCGGCCGGAGGGGGGGCTGGGGGAGGAATCGACAGTGCCAGTCGCAGCCGCCTGATGCGTGAGGTCCAGCTCCCGCCGGCGCCTGGCGTGAGTGCTGACCCGCGCTTTCGGCCTCTGGATCTCCGCGATGTGGTGAACGTGCGTCTTGACGGAAGCTGGCCGGCACGCACGACGATGAACGGCGACATCGTCACGCTGGGACATGGCCGTCATCGCCTGCTGGATGTCGACTGGCGTGTGGACGGCGGCGTGCAACTGAGCGGCGGCGGTCCGGCAAGCTGGCTGCATCCCGAGCAGCCGGTGAGTGGCTGGGTTCGCTTTCCGGCAGTCCGCGCCGGCCGCGTGCACCTCCTGATGCTTCATCACATCCCGATGCGCCCGGGTGATCCGCCACGCGTGGCGGCACGCGTCAGGGTGCGCGGCAGTGCGGGCCTGGAACAGGACCTGGACATCTACAGCCAGCGCCATGTGCTCACCCAATGGCTGATCGACGCAGCGAAGGGTCCTGCGCGCGTGGCCTGGGCCGGGGTCTATCCGGCAGCCGTGCGCATCGGCAGCGCGGCACTCAACGATATCGTCGGCGGCGCCTTCATGGTCAGTCTCGACATCCCGCCCGAGCTTGGCGAGATCGACGGGCTGCGCTTCTCGATCGGCGAGGGGCCGATGGAGGCGCCACTCTTCTATGCGGCAACGCTCGAACTGGACCAGTCTTCCGGGAAACCTGAACCATGAACCAGCCTCTGGGCATCGGGTCTTGCTTGGCCGTGGCGCGGTACCTGCCGTTGATCGCGGTGCTGCCACTGGCGTCAGTTGGCGCGGAGGACATGTCGTCCACGCCGGGTGGGGCCAGCAGGTTGGATCGCGTCGAGGTCGTCGGCTCGCGCATCCGTCGGGTCGATCTGGAGACCGGCCAGCCGATCCTCGTCATCGAGCGGCCGCAGATCGAGCGCAGCGGGCAGATGTCGCTGGGTGAGTACCTGCAGGACCTGACCATCCACGGCGCTGCACTCAACACCACGGTCAACAACGGTGGCGACGGCAGCACACGCATCGATTTGCGCAACCTCGGCGAGCAGCGCACGCTGGTGCTGGTCGATGGCCGCCGCTGGATTGCCGGCATCGACGGCGCGGTCGATCTCAACTCGATTCCGCTGGCGATCGTCGAGCGCATCGAGGTGCTGAAAGACGGGGCTTCGGCGGTCTACGGCAGTGATGCGATCGGCGGCGTGGTCAGCATCACCACACGGCGTGATTTCAGCGGCGTCGAGACCCGCGCCTACCTCGGCGAGTACGGGCAGGGCGATGGCCGGATCCGCTCGCTCGAGGCCACACTGGGACAGGCCTGGGATACCGCCGGGCTAACGGTCTCGCTGTCGCGCACGCGCCAGGATCCGGTGTTCGCCGGAGCCCGCGAGATCTCCGAGGTGCCAGTGTTCGGGCTGCCGGGCAACGATGTCTTTGCCGGCGCCAGCACCTCGACGCCGAACGGTCTCTTCGGCTTCGGCTCGCGTAGCGTCTGCCCCTTCGATCCCTCGGGCAACTACCCTGCCAACGGCCTCTGCAGCGCTGCCGACGGGCGACCGCCGCCCTTCAATCGCACGATCTTCGATCCCTCGACGAACAGCTACCGGCTCTTCGACCCGACCCGCGATGGTTACAACTTTGCGCCCGAGAACTACTTGCTGACGCCACAGGACCGCGGCGCCCTCTTCGTCAATGCCTGGAAAGACCTCGGCGAGACCACGCGCTTGTCCCTGCAGGTGTTGCACAACCAGCGCGATTCCAGCCAGCAGCTCGCGCCGAGCCCGGTGATGCTCGGATCGCAGTTTCCCGGCGCCTCGCGCCTGACCATTCCGGCCGACCATGTCTACAACCCCTTCGGCCAGCCGGTCACCGCGCTGCTGCTGCGACCGGGCGGGCAGGTACGGCGCTTCGAGCAGGATGTCGACACGCTGCGCGTCGCCAGTGGCCTCGAGGGCGTCCTCGAATGGGGCGGGCAGTACTGGACCTGGCAGTTCGATGCCGTCTACGGTCGCCAGCGGATTGACGAGGACACTGATGGGCTGCTCGACCTGGCCAGGCTGCGCCAGGCGCTGGGGCCGACCTTCCGCGATGCGAGCGGCGTGCCGCGCTGCGGCACGCCCGCGGCACCGATCGAGGGCTGCGTGCCTTTCGATGGCTTTCGCGGGCCGGCCGGGTTCACCCCGGAGATGCTGGACTGGGTCTACTTCCGCAGCCGCGATCACGTGCAGACCGAGTCGCGGCTGCTGAGTCTGACGGTGAACGGCGAGCTGCTGGAGCTGCCGGCCGGTCCGCTG